>JBNMNZ010000008.1:0-13499 GCA_051276605.1 Polaribacter sp.
AAAGGACGATTGGGAAGCAGCTGCAGTTCTTAAAAATAATTGGATGGAAAGTATCCAGCCGATTTTAGAAAGCTTTGTGGATAATACACCAGGAACATTTATTGAAGAAAAAAAATATTCGCTAGCTTGGCACTATAGAAAAGCAGATGCAGAGTTAGCTCAAAAAAGAACCATAGAACTTAATACTGTATTAACAAGTTTAATTGCCAATCACGAATTAAGTGTCTTATTAGGAAACAAAGTAGTAGAAATAAAAAGTAGCAATATTGACAAAGGGAAAGCCTGTTCTAAATTTATGCTTAATAAAGAATTTGACTATATATTAGCTATTGGTGATGATTATACAGATGAATATATGTTTGAAGAATTGCCAAATACAGCAACTACAGTAAAAGTTGGTTTTAAGAAAACCAGTGCTAAATATTATGTGAAATCGCCTAATGATGTGAGAAATTTTTTAACCAAACTAACTCAATAAATGTTATAAAATTTAAAGTTGTTTTTTTATAATTAAATGCGGAACAGCATCCACATTCCAATCAATTACCAAACCACTGGCTAAAGATTTAGCACCTTCTTTTCTGTATAAAAATTCACAAACACATCCTGTTTTTTACAGATTCATCAATAAAATTTTTACCTTTAAAATAAATCAGAAAACATGAAAAATAAAATTCAATTTATAGGATTAATTCTTTTAGGCTACTCTTTTCAAGCACAAGAAAAAGTAGTGCCAATTTTTAAAGATGGAGAAGCACAAATCGTTGAGTCGTTTAAAGATTCTGAAAAATGGATTCGTCATGATTTATGGGTAGAAACTACTTTTGATTCTGATGGAGATGGTAAAATGGATAGAGTTCATGTTGATGTTACAAGACCTGAACAAACTAAAACAGAAGGGTTAAAATTACCTATTATTTATGAATCGAGTCCGTATTATGCCGGCGTTGCAGGTAATGTACCTGGTTTGTTTTGGGACGTAAAACATGAAATTGGCGCAAAAGAAAAATCAAGAACTAAAGTAGAAGTAAAAAGAAGAGGAGAAAGACCAATTATTTCTAATTCGCAAATAAAAACGTGGGTTCCTAGAGGTTATATTGTTGTACATTCTTCTTCACCAGGAACTGGTTTATCTGATGGTTCGCCAACAGTTGGTGGAGATAATGAATCTTTAGCTCCAAAAGCAGTTATCGATTGGTTGAACGGACGCGCTAAAGGATTTACTAATAGGGAAGGAACTGAAACCGTTACAGCATATTGGTCTACAGGAAAAGTAGGAATGACAGGAACTTCTTATAATGGAACAATTCCATTAGCAGCAGCTACAACGGGCGTTGAAGGATTAGAAGCAATTATACCTATTGCTCCAAATACGTCCTATTATCATTATTATCGTTCAAACGGTTTAGTACGTTCACCGGGGGGTTATTTGGGTGAAGATATTGATGTATTATACGACTTTATCCATAGTGGAAAAGAAGAAAATAGAGCAAGAAATAACAAAATTGTCAGAGATACAGAAATGGCAAATGGAATGGATAGAGCTTCGGGAGATTATAATGATTTTTGGGCTGGAAGAGATTATATAAATGACATGAAACCCATGAAAGCTGCATTGTTAATGTCGCATGGTTTTAACGATTGGAATGTGATGCCAGAACATAGTTATAGAATCTATAAAAAAGCATCAGAAATGGGTTTATCAACTCAAATTTATTACCATCAGAATGGTCACGGTGGACCCCCACCAATGAAAATGATGAACCGTTGGTTTACACATTATTTACATGGAGTTGATAATAATGTTGAAAACGATGCAAAAGCTTGGGTTGTTAGAGAAAATGACACACAAGAAGAACCAACTGCTTATAAAGAATATCCAAACCCTGAGGCGAAACCTGTTACTTTTTATTTAAATGCAGGCGCACCAGCAATTGGAGGTTTATCTACAAAAAAAACTAATTCTAAAGGAAAAGAAACACTGGTAGATAATTACTCTTTTTCTTCTGAAGCTTTAGCGCAAGCAGATTATACTAATCATCGTTTATTATATATTTCACCTATTTTAAAAGAAAATATTCATATTTCTGGTTTAGCAAGCATCACTATAAAAGCAGCAAGTTCTAAAGCGGCAGTAAACTTATCTGTGTATTTAGTTTCTTTACCCTGGAGCAAAGGTAAAAGAGTAAAAATTACAGATAATATTATTACACGTGGTTGGGCAGATTTACAAAACTATAAATCTTTAACAAAAAGCGAGCCTTTAAAAGTTGGTGAATTTTATGAAATGACATTCGATTTACAACCAGATGATCAAATTATAAAAAAAGGACAGCAAATTGGTTTGATGATTTTTTCTAGTGATAATAATTATACCTTATTACCAAAACCAGGAACTGAATTAACGATAGATTTAGAAGGTACAAAAATTACGATTCCTATTGTTGGTGGAGAAAATGCTTTTAAAAAAGCTACTAATTAATTATTGCTAGTTTAAAATATGTAATAATCTATGAAGTACGATGTAATTATCATTGGAGCAGGTTTATCTGGAATTGGTGCTGCTTGTCATTTACAGAGAAAAAATCCAACTAAAAAGTATAAAATTCTAGAAGCTAGAGAAGAAATTGGGGGAACTTGGAGTTTGTTTAAATACCCCGGAATTCGTTCAGATTCTGATATGTATACTTTTGGATATTCTTTTAAAACTTGGGATGATGATAAATCGTTTGCGGATGCTACATCAATTTTAAAATATGTAGATCAAGCTTCCGAAGAGTATCATGTAAAAGAAAAAATTATTTTCAATCAAAAAGTAGTTTCTTATAACTTTAATTCTTTACAAAATTTATGGACTGTTAAAACTACAAATCCGAAAACAAAAGAAGAAACGTTTTACACATCACAGTTCATCTTTAACTGCAGTGGTTATTATAATTACGATCATGGTTATACGCCAGAATTTAAAGGCCTAGAGAATTTTAAAGGCACATTTATTCATCCTCAAAAGTGGGATGAAAATTTAAACTACAAAAACAAAAAGGTAGTAGTAATTGGTAGCGGAGCTACGGCAGTTACTATTGTACCTTCAATAGCAAATGATGTTGCTAAAGTTACGATGTTGCAAAGATCACCAACTTACATTGCTGCCTTACCAAATAAAGATAAAATCGCTGGTTTTATAAAAAGAGTTTTGCCTCGTAAAATAGCGCATAGATTAATAAGAACTAAAAATATTTTTGCAGGTATGCTCTTTTTTAATCTCTGTAAAAAATGGCCAAAAACCATGAAGAACTATGTTTTAAAAGGAATTAAAAAAGAGTTAGGAAATTTTCCTTTAGAACCTCATTTTTCTCCTGATTACAAACCTTGGGATCAGCGTTTTTGTTTGATTCCTGATGGGGATTTTTTTAAAGCTATTAAAAAAGGAAAAGCAGATGTTGTTACTGATTCTATTGCTGCTTTTACAGAAAACGGAATCCTTTTAAAGTCAGGAAATATTTTAGAAGCAGATATTATTATTAGTGCAACAGGCTTAAAATTATTACCTTTTGGTGGCGCAAAAATATCGCTAAATAACAATCCTTTTGATATTACAAAGCAGTTTATCTATAAAGGTTTAATGTTAAGCGAACTGCCTAATTTCTTCGTTTTTGCAGGATACACAAACGCTTCTTGGACTTTAAAAAGCGATTTAACAAGCGAATATATTTCAAGACTTTTAAAATACCTGGATAAAAAAAACTACAAATCGGTTAACGCAAAAGTGCTAGAAGAAAACTTAGGTGAATTGCCTTTAATCGATTTAGACTCTGGCTATATCCATAGAGCTAAAGATATTCTCCCAAAACAAGGAGATAAATTTCCTTGGAGATTGTATCAAAATTATATTTTAGATTTTAAAGCTTTAAGAATAGATTCTGTAAAAGATAAAAGATTACAATTTAGATAATCATTTTTAAATCGTTTATTTTTGCAGTATGTTAAAACCCAGAATAGAAATAGATAAAGACGATTTTTACCTTACCGAAGAAGGTTATAAAGTTTTTACTGAAAAATATCACCTGAAAAGAGGACACTGTTGTAAAAATGGCTGTAAACATTGCCCTTACGGATATGATAAAAAAACAGATAGTTTTAAATAATTAAGTGACTTTTCTGTCAAAAATTATTCAACGATAAATTTAGTGAAAATGATAAAAAGGATTTTAATCTTAATCGTTGCAATTTTATTTACAGGTTGTACCGGATTACAAAATTTTTTTCGTCAATTACCAAATACAATTCCATTCCTTTTATAAAAAAGGTAAATACCGATTTAACTAAGTAACAAACGAAGCTCTAAAAGGTGTTTTTATAATGGTTACAAAAGAAAAAAAAGGGATTAGAGAAAAAGTAGGTCTACGCAACACTTCACTATTAAAACAAGTTTTTTGCATTACAAGATAAAAGATGATTTCAAAAAAGAACAATCGTTTCAAAAATCCTCTAAGCATGAGATGCATAGAGGTTTTTTTTAATGTGTATGGCTTTTGTATGGGGAGTTATTTTGTTAAATACTTGTAAATAAATTAATTTCGAAAAATAAATTAATTTATGAAGTATTTATTCTTAATATTCTTTTCAGCGATCACATTATTTGCTAACGGACAAACTGTAGAAGATGATTTTGAAGGAAATGGAACAATCTCTACTTGGTCTGTAGATGAATCAGAAATGAACACATCTTATACAAATCCTTATAAAGAAAGTATTAACACTTCAAACACGGTTCTAGAATATAAAGATAATGGAGGTCAGTATGCTAATATATTTTTTGATGTTTCCAATACATTTAATTTATCGACAAATCACACATTTACTTTAAAAATATATGTTCCTTCAGCGAGTATTACAGAAAACGAAAACAATCAAATATCATTAAAATTACAAGACAATACTTTAGGCGATCAATGGACTACTCAATCAGAGATTATAAAACCGATTGTCTTAGATGAATGGCAGATTATCGCTTTCGATTTTAAAAACGACCCCTTTTTAAACTATAATGATAACTCGCCTGACCCAATAAATAGAACAGATTTTAATAGAGTTTTAATACAAATAAATGATGAAAACAATAACGCTAGAGTAACGGCTTATATTGATGATTTTTTATATGATGGAATCATTACTGATAGTAATGATAACCATATAGAAGACCCAATTTTTGACAACTTAGTATGGTCTGATGAATTTAATGGAACAGGTACAATTGATACTAATAAATGGTTTCATCAAACAGAATTACCGTCAGGTGGAAGTTGGTATAACTCAGAAGTACAGCACTACACTAATAGAGAAGAAAATTCATTTGTAGAAAATGGCAATCTTCACATTGTTGCTAAAAAAGAAACTTTCACAGACCAAGGCTATACCAAACAATATACTTCTGCAAGGCTAAACTCTAAGTATGCTTTTACCTACGGTAAAGTGCAAGTTAGGGCTAAATTACCTACAGGATCAGGAACATGGCCAGCTATTTGGATGCTCGGAAAAAATATTACAGAACCTGGTGGTTATTGGACTAGCGCTCATGGAACTACTCCTTGGCCTGCTTGCGGTGAAATAGATATTATGGAGCATTGGGGTAACAATCAAAACTATGTCTCTAGTGCCATGCACACAACTTCTAGTTCTGGTGGAACTATAAATCATGGTGGGCAAATAATACCTACAGCATCTAGCGCCTTTCATCTTTATGAATTGATTTGGACTTCAGAGAAAATGGTGTTTAGTGTTGATGGAATTGTACATTATACGTATAATCCAGAAACTAAAAATTCTAGCACATGGCCTTATGATTCAGAGCAATATTTTCTTTTAAATATTGCTATTCAACAAGGTGGAACTCCAGCTTCATATACAGAAAGCGCCATGGAAATAGATTACGTTAGAGTATATCAAGAAGCAACAGCATCTGTTTCTGAAATTAACAATTTGTTAAATATAAAACTTTTCCCAAATCCAGTAAATGACAAATTAAATATTCAATTTCCATTAGGCTTGGGTGAAATTAAAGGAACTATTTATTCTTTAACTGGACAAAAAATTCAAGCATTTATTCAAAATAGTTTAAAGAAAACGATAGAAATCTGTAATTTATCAGATGGTATTTATTTCTTAAAATTAGAGACAGAAAATGGAACTTACACACATAAAATTATTAAAAAATAATTTTAACTAATTTGTAAGTCATAACATTTAAATAATTGTGTATATTTAAATATTGATAAACACAATCTATGTCCCGCCTAAAACAATTAGATAGCTACAAAAAACACCTAAAGGAAAGATATCTCAAGTTAGTTGAGAAATCTAATAGCTATAAGTACGAAGACGAATCAATAAGTGATATTGCCGCATTTAAGGCCATGAAATTGCTTGAAAAGATTAATCAAGTTCGGTATCTAGATAGAAAACTTACTATTTAAATTCGTTAAAATCTACTAAAAGATTTAGGATCTACTTTCCAAAATCATACTCATTTCTGTTTGTAACTCTTTCGCTTTTATGGCAGCCACTTTTGCAAAGTCATCCGTATTTGAAGCATAAATTATTCCTCTTGAAGAATTAATTAACAAACCAATATTTTCTGATAAACCGTATTTACAAACATCTTGCAAATTTCCTCCTTGAGCTCCAACTCCTGGAACTAGCAAAAAAGAATCAGGAACTATTTTTCTAATTTCTTTAAAATATTCAGCTTTTGTAGCACCAACAACATACATTAATTTTTCTGAATTTTTCCAAGATTTTGACACTTTCAAAACCTCTTTATACAATTCTTGATTATTGACCGTTAGCGTCTGAAAATCAAAAGCACCTTCATTTGATGTTAGTGCCAACATAATCGTATGCTTGTCTTTAAAGGCTAAAAAAGGCTCAACAGAATCTTTACCCATATATGGCGCGACGGTAACAGAATCAAACGCTAAATCTTTAAAAAAAGCTTTGGCATACATGGTCGAAGTATTTCCTATATCTCCTCTTTTTGCATCAGCAATTGTAAAAATTTCTGGATATTCTTTATTGAGGTAAACAATCGTTTTTTCAAGAGCTTGCCAACCTTTAATTCCATAAGCTTCATAAAAAGCAGTATTAGGCTTGTAGGCAACACAAAGGTGATGAGTTGCATCAATAATGGCTTTATTAAATTGAAAAATAGGATCTTCAAATTTTAATAAATGAGCAGGAATTTTATCAAGATCTACATCTAAGCCAATACATAAAAAAGATTTTTTTTGCTTTATTTGTGATACAAGTTGTTCTGTTGTCATTACTTTTGCTTGAGATATACAAAAGTACTATTTTTAACTTTCAACATTTGTAAGTTATTTCTTTTTTAATTGACATAGTTAATATGAAAAAAACATTTCTTTTATTAATCATCATTTTTATAAGTTGTAACTCAGAGAAGCCTAAACATTTTACGGATGAAGTATATAAAGAAATGTTGATTAGCTTAGACGCTTCTAAAATAACTCTAAGAGAAGTTTTATATTACAACAAAGGAAAAAAAATATTAATAGATGTTTGGGCCTCTTGGTGTAAAGATTGTATTGTTGGCATTCCTAAAATAAAAGAATTACAAAAAGAATTTCCTGATGTGATTTTTTTATTCTTATCTGTTGATAGAAGTACTCCTTCATGGAAAAAGACCATTACTAAATACAATTTAACAGGAGAACATTATAATTTACCTGAAGGTATGAAAGATGGTAAATTTGTAGACTTCATCAATTTAAATTGGATACCAAGGTATATGGTTATTGATGAAACAGGAGAAATAACATTATTTAAAGCTACAAATGTATCAGACAAAAGTATAAAAGATGCTTTAAAAAGAATTAAATAAATCGTTATAGTAACTATTTCTTTTTCTCAATGCTTTTTTATTTTCCATTTCCTAAATTTACATAAAATTAAATATAGAATAATGAGAACAAAAATTGTAGCAGGAAACTGGAAAATGAACAATGACAAGAAAGAGAGTAAACAACTAATTAAAGATTTGAAAAAATCTATTAAAGCAGAAAAGTTAGAAAATACTCGTGTAATTGTTGCTCCTACTTTTGTAAATCTGTCTTCCTCTATAAAAGCAGCCAAAAACTCCAAGATTGAAGTAGTTGCACAAAACATGCATCAAGCTAAAAATGGCGCTTATACAGGTGAAATTTCTGCTGATATGTTGAAAGCAATTGGGATTAAAACTGTTATCTTAGGTCATTCAGAAAGAAGAACTTATTTTAATGAAACAGATAAAAGTTTAGCTGAGAAAGTAGATGCTGTTTTAGAAAATGACTTAGAGACTATTTTTTGTTTTGGAGAGTTATTAGAAGATAGAAAATCTGACAATCATTTTAACGTTGTAAAAAGTCAAATAGCAAATGCATTATTTCATTTAGACGAAGGTGCTTGGAAAAGCATTATTTTAGCCTATGAACCTGTTTGGGCAATTGGTACAGGCGAAACTGCAACTGCAGAACAAGCCCAAGAAATGCATGCATTTATTAGAAGTATCATAGAAAAAAAATATAATAAAGAAGTCGCTGATGAAGTTTCTATTTTATATGGAGGAAGTGTAAAACCTGCAAATGCAGAAGAAATTTTCTCTAAACCAGATGTAGATGGTGGTTTAATTGGTGGAGCAGCTTTAAATGTAGCTGATTTTACAGGGATTATTAAAGCTATTTAAGCATCATATTTAAAGATATTTACAATAAATTTGCATTGAGGTTTAACAATCTTGATGCCTTTTTTTTACAATACATTTATGGACAACATTTATATAGAATACAACTTTACCGCAACACCAAAAGAACCCGCTACAGAAATTTTAATTGCAGAATTAGGTGCTGTAGGTTTTGAAAGTTTTGTTGAAAATAAAAATGGAGTAACCGCATATATTCAAAAAGAAGATTGGAATTCAACTATCTTGGATGCTATATTTGTTTTAAATTCTGATGAATTTTTAATTGAATACACTCAAAATGAAGTTGAACAAACAAATTGGAATGCAGAATGGGAGAAGAACTTTACTCCAATTAAAGTTGATGAATTAGTGAGTATTAGAGCTCCTTTTCATGAAAACCCCAATTTAAAATACGATATCGTTATTGAACCAAAAATGAGTTTTGGTACAGGTCATCATGAAACTACACACATGATGGTTCAACATTTATTACAACTAGATTTAGAGCACAAAAAAACTTTAGATATGGGCTGTGGAACTGGTATTTTAGCCATTTTTGCTGAAATGAAAGGTGCCAAACCAATCGATGCTATTGATATTGATAATTGGTGTTATGAAAACTCTACAGAAAATGTTATTCGCAATAATTGTCATAACATTTCCGTTTATGAGGGAGATTCATCTCTTTTAGTTAATAAAAAATATGATGTTATTATTGCGAATATTAACAGAAATATTTTGTTGATGGATATGAAGGTGTACACAAACTGTTTAAATGAAAAAGGGGTACTTTTATTAAGTGGGTTTTACGAAGAGGATATCCCTATTATTGATGCTGAAGTTTCTAAATACAATTTAAAATTAGAAACATTTATACAAAGAAATAATTGGGTTGCATTAAAATACGATAAATTGTAATTTTATGATAATGACTACCAAAGAAAAAATTAAAGAAGATGTTGATGTCCTAAAGCAAGAAACACATCAACACGAAATAATACTTCATAATGATGAAGTAAATACTTTTGATTTTGTAATGGAATCTTTAATTAGCGTTTGTGATCACACTTTAGAGCAAGCTGAGCAATGCACTATTCTAGTCCACTATAAAGGTAAATGTGCAGTTAAATCTGGAGAATATAAGGATCTGGAACCAAGATGCTCTAAATTACTGCAACTAGGTTTATCCGCAGAACTAGTATAATTTATGGAAAATGTTTTAAAATATTACGAATTTTCTTTTTTTATAAAAGATGAATGCAACACCTTTTCTGGAAACGAAATTGCTTTTACTGAATTGAATGCAACACATTTTTTAATTTTTGAGAAAAAAGAAGAAAGCTATAATTTGTATGTTTCAAGATATTCTCATAAAAATGAAATTGGAATAAAACCTCCAGAAATACTTGAATTATTAGTAGAAGACTATAACAAAAGTATTCCAGAACATAGAAAAGCAATCAAACAATATTTAAATTAAAATCAAGAAATTTCTCGATTTTAATTTTTTTACAAATAATTGTGGCTTCTTAAATTTTGTTTTGCAGTACAAATAGAACAGTCGAAAAGAATATTAAACTATTTGAAAAAAGGAACGTATTAGTATTAGTATTAGTAATTCGTTTTTACACTAAATTTGATTAGACGGAAAGATTATGAACATATTCAAGGTCTTTTTAATTACTTATTATTTAGCTCTTTTATTAATGCATAATCTATATTTAAAGGCAAAAACTCCTTTACCATACCATAAATAAGAGTGTCCTTATTATCCTTAATATATCTCCATTTAATAACTTTCGCTTTTCTAATATTACCATTTTTATCTATAATATTTTCAACGACATTTAAATCTTCTCCAGTTATAGATACAGCGATGTCATTTTCATAATAAAGTTGGGCTATATTTTGAGGAAATAACTCGAAATCATTTTTACCCATAATTTCATACTCATTATTATTAAAATCATGACCAACCATTTTTAAAAACTCTGGATTTATATAATTCATGATAAATTTATCACCTCTTTTAACCTTTTGCCAAATTGGAAGAGGAAATCCTTCATAAGTTCTATTAAAAATAATTAAGTTTTGTATTAAACCTATATTTTTTTCTTTTAGTGTCGCGGATTCAATTTTAACATTTTCATTCTCACTTCTTAAAAAATAAGTAGAAATTGTTAAAAACAGTAAAGATGCATAAGTTATAATTTTATGTTTCTTTTCTAGATCAGAAAATATAAATAAAATTTGTTTAGATTTTATTCTTAATTTATTCATTCTTCTTTATTTATAGGGTTAAATAAAAAAGAATTATTGAAATATAAAACAAACATTAATGAAGCAAACTGATTTAACTTTAAACCATTCTTTATGCTCTCAAAAATATTTCTAAATTTTAAACCTTTTGTAATAGAAGCTACGAAATAAAGTAAACTAGAATTAAAACCAATTAATTTTTTTCTTACTTTAAAATAAATTAAAGCAACCAAAAAAAGATTAATTGATGAAAAATAACTTACACTAAGATTAGTTTTTAGCTTATCCATGATAGGGGGTCGGATTAATTAACAACTAATTATCTATTTTTTTTAGATAAATACATGGTAACAAATATATAAATTAAAAGTTATAATAAACACTTTTAATCACTATAAATGTATTAGTAACAAAAAAACTCATGATTTTTACACTCTAAAATAGCGATTCGCTTAATGAAATTACTCCCTGAAAAATTGATAGAAACAAGTTGTTCAGAATATTATGAGATAACAAAATGCTCCTAAGATGAAAAAAAATATTCATATTAGAACTGATTTTTATCATTGTATTAAAACTAGAAAAGCAGGAATTAATAGTAGAAAAGTGATCAAACTTGTCTAAAAATAATGATTAATTCATTTTACTTAGCCATCAAAACAGATTATACTTAAAGAAATTAGCAGCTTTAAAAGCCTTACTATTTTTTATTTCCCATCTAATATTATACTAAATATTTATTTAAACACTCTTTCGTTTTAAAATAGAATTACTATTCTTACTCTTCTCTTTTATAAGCAAAAAAAAAAAGAGCTGATAAATCAGCTCTTTTTTTTTACTCAATAAATATGACGAACCAATTTGGTCTGTATTATTTATTTAAAAATTATTTTAGTAACACCGTAGTTTGTTTTAGAGCTTAATACTCTTATAAACAAAACTCCAGGTTTAGCTCGAACGTTGAAATCTAATTCGTTTTGACCTTCTCTCAATTTCAAAGGTGCAGAATAAATAACTCTGCCAGTAATATCTGTTAGAATTACTCTAACATCTTCAGAAACATTACTTTTTAAGGTAACCTTCACATTACCAATTGAAGGATTCGGATACACTAAAAATTCATTATCTAATATGTTATCATTCGTTTTCGTAGCAATCCTTGAAGTCGCTGGAGTTACTGTTACAGTTACTTTTGCTGTAGAGGAATCTCCTGTAGTATCGGTAAGTATATAGCTAAAACTATCTACTCCTGAAAAGCCTGCGCTTGGTGTATATTTTACAACATTTACATCTAATTCTAACTTTCCTCCTAAATCAGTATAAGATCCTGATAGTGATATTGGATGGGTTGCATTGGGCCCATCTGCTCCAAAAGAATCTGATCCTGATCCATTATCTAATAAAATACTGATGACATTCTCTGCACTATCTTGTGTTACTGTAACTGCATCATCAAATGCTGTTGGTACATTAACTGCATCTTCAACTGTTACATTTACAGTTGCTGTTGATTGCCCTCCATTTGCAGTTTCTATCGTATAATCAAAAGTATCTGGCCCACTATAGCCTGCTGTTGATGTATATGCTATTTTTCCTGCAGTTACAGAGATTGTTCCATGAGCACTAGTTCCTGCAGAAACGCTAAGTGAATTTGTGACTGCTGCACCATCGGGTCCAAAACTATCATTAGCAAGTACATCGATAAGTATTGTTCCACTGTCTTGTACAACTGTTACTGAATCATCTACCGCTGTTGGTTGTATAATGACTGCTGTTACTGTTACAGTTACTATTGCTGTAGCAGCATCTCCTGTAGTATCGGTAATCGTATAACTAAAACTATCTACTCCTGAAAAACCTACGCTTGGTGTATATTTTACAACATTTACATCTAATTCTAACTTTCCTCCTAAATCAGTATAAGATCCTGATAGAGATATTGGATGGATTGCGTTGGGTCCATCTGCTCCAAAATAATCTGATCCTGACCCATTATCTAATAAAATACTGATGACATTCTCTGCACTATCTTGTGCTACCGTAACTGCATCATCAAATGCTGTTGGTACATTAACTGCATTTTCAACTGTTACATTTACAGTTGCTGTTGATTGCCCTCCATTTGCAGTTTCTATCGTATAATCAAAAGTATCTGGCCCACTATAGCCTGCTGTTGATGTATATGCTATTTTTCCTGCAGTTACAGAGATTGTTCCATGAGCACTAGTTCCTGCAGAAACGCTAAGTGAATTTGTGACTGCTGCACCATCGGGTCCAAAACTATCATTAGCAAGTACATCGATAAGTATTGTTCCACTGTCTTGTACAACTGTTACTGAATCATCTACCGCTGTTGGTTGTATAATGACTGCTGTTACGGTTACAGTTACTATTGCTGTAGCGGCATCTCCTGTAGTATCGGTAAGTGAATAACTAAAACTATCTACTCCTGAAAAACCTGCGCTTGGTGTATATTTTACAACATTTCCATCTAATTCTAACTTTC
>JBNMNZ010000009.1:0-13320 GCA_051276605.1 Polaribacter sp.
GTTTATCGGTGCAAATTATTAATTATTAGATTATAAAAATAATAAAATATGATAAATTGGAATAATTATTCTTTTAAAAAAGGCAGTTATGAATACTATTTTGACATTTATTTTGATATTCCTGAAGGTATACCTGATAATAAATATACTGATTTGGAAGCTGATAAATATGCGTTAAAAATGATACAAAATGACAGAACAACAGATACAAAACAAAAGAATTAAGGAGCTTGAAGCAGAGGGTTATTATGTTATTAAACTAAAGCTTACAAATAAGAATGGTATACCAGACTTACTTGCTTTACCTCATGGATGCGATGTTTTGTTCTCAGAAATAAAAAAACCAAAAGGAGTGTTGTCAGAATTACAAAAGTATAGATTAAAAGAATTAGAAAAATATGGGTTTAAAACCGAAGTATATAAAGGTTAATGGTTATGATGTTGAAGATGACTTTATAGATTATTTATCTGAATTAGAAGACATAACGCTTAAAATAAAAATATCAGACTACATAGATAAAAATGTAAAAGATTATCCAATTAATAGATTAACAACATACGTGGTCGGTGCTTATGTTATTCATAGAGGAAAACCAGTGTATTTTGCAATAGAGATAATGAGATCACCAAGAATAATTATAACATTAACAGACTTTCAGATTATAGAATTGAATGAATACTTAGACTTAATTAATTTAAAATCTTACGTAAAATGACATTATCTCGCAGACAAAAAACAATAGAAACTATCATCCTAAATGTAAATGAGGAATTAAATATTGATTTAAGAGATAAATCCAGGGTCAGAATGTATGTGTTTGCAAGGGCTGTTGTATACGAAATTTTAAGAAAACATTTAAGAATGAGCCTTTCTGAAATTTCAAAAGTTTTTAACAATAATCATGCTACTGTTTTACATAGCCTAAACCAGTTGCCATACACTATAAAATATGACCCTGAACTACAACATTCATACAATAATATTATAAATAAATGGCTTAAAAATGTTGAAAACTTCATACCGTTATCAGAAATAGACTTAAAAAACCAAATAAAAGTACTAATAAATGAAAATAAAGACTTAAATTTGGAAGTAACCGAACTTAAAAAGAGTTTATCTTTATATACAGGAAAGTATAAAAAATATTATGAATTAGTTGATAATATTTCACATAGAGTTGGGAATAATTTTTCAGATTTTGAACGAAAAATAAACACATTACTTAATGGAATATAATATAGAAGACATAGATAAAATTTTAAATTTTAAATCTTGGTCTAATAAGAAAAAAATTGACACCCTTCTATTTATTGATTGTACCCTTTACGCCAACATGGGTAAAGAATCTACACAAACTGAAAGACAATCCACAAAATCCAAGTCAAAAAGATTATACAAAGCTATTGGTAAAATAGACGAATCTATTGGCAAACAAATACTTAATTCTTTAGACTAATGTCCAAACCTGTTTCCGCTGATGATGTTCAAGCTATTAACCATATAAATTATGTGACTAATAACTTACATTCATTGACTGACAATCTTTATGAAGATTTAATGGACAGAGATCATGAAGATGTAAAAAAAAAAGCTAAAAACATTATACATATAATGAATGAATTAATAAAATCTTTATCTGATGAAATCTAAAGAAAATAATCGCGCAGCGTTAATACTTGAGATACTAAAGCTTAAAAAATTACCTCAGTCTGCAAAGATTATATTAAAAATTAAAAAAATACAACAAATGTTATGAATAAAGGAATCGCAACAGAATTACAAGATTTTTGCCAGACAATAGCAGAAAGATACTCTCATAATGATAGGGTAGGTAATATAAACAATGAAACATTTTCGGTTGAAGAAATCATACCAACTTCAGACCACAGTGCTGTCGTTAATTTTACAAAAACTGGAGAGAAAAGAGCGGTTGCTTTTTTCTATTACATTAATAAAGGAAAGTCAAAAGGCTGGAAGTATTTTTTCCCAACAGACTCACATGTTAATGGTTTTCAAGCTTTCTTGTATTATAAATTAGAAGCAGAACGTAAAAATTATTCTAAAAACTTTTAGCTTTACACTTAGCCCATTGTATTTCGGCACATTTTTTATAATCTTCTCTGGCTTCAAAGTAATACCTTACTAAGTCATAGACATCATCCTCCATTACAATAACTTTGCGTGTAGGGTCGAACACTAATTCCACTTGTTCAAACTCCTCCAACAGCGTGTCGAAAGAGTCTTTCCCAGTTAAAATTCTATAGCTTTGCAACATGCAAAGGTGTTCATCGAATGCCATACATTTTAGTTATACATTTCGTCTAAGTATTTTTTTCTTAAATCTCTTTGCTCTTTTTTCATTTGTTTTTCTAATTGTAATAATTCATTTATATCATCATCTTCTACATCTGGATACATTTCTGGAAAATATCTTTTAAGTTCCGCTTTAGTTAATTTATTCCTATTACGTCCTCCTTTTTTACCTTGAGCGTATTCAGAAAAATTAAATACTTTTAAAATAAATTCCCCTAAATTTTTTGAGTCTCCAATCGTGCTAAAGTTCTTCATCATTTTACGAAGCTGTCCAGCTGGTATACCAGTTAATGAAATTGCTTCGGCCATAAATTTATTAACCTTTTCTTCTCTTTTAATTGGATCTTTAATTTTACCGATATCAGTATATAACTTAGCTAATAAAGCAGTTTGCCCTAAGACTGGTATTGTAGATGGTGTGCCAACCCATGGTTTACCAGCCGCAGCTTCAAACCCTGATTCTATAACTTTACCAATAATAAATAAAGCATTTAAGTTACCCATAATTGCAGCTCTTGCAAGCTCTGCTTTGTCTTCATCATCAGAGCCTCTTAAAAGCCCTGGAAGACCTTGAGATACCCACTGAAAAATAACTGGCATGACCACGTGGTACACTGCTAAACTTCTTGCAGACTTACCTAAACTTCTCCAGTAATCTAATTCTCCATTATCTTTTACAACTCCCTTACCTTCCTTACCACGACTCTTAATAATTCTATACATGTTTCTCGCTGCAATAATTTCTCTACGGAAATACTGTTTTGGAGTTGTTAGGAACATATTAAAGGCTCTAACAAAAGCTCCTTTAGTTTGTAAATAATCTTTGTCCTGTAAATCATATGACTGCTGAGTTCTTAACGTGTCAGCTTCAAATTTTATAATAGCATGATCGATTGCTTCTTGTTCTGTAGCGTTAGGATTTTTCTTTTTAAATTTATTTTTATAATATAAATAATTAGGAACACCTCCAACTAAAATAGCTCCTTTATCACCAGCCATTGTAGTCCACATTAGTATTTTACTGATTTGGTCTTGCTTGGTATTAGTTAAACCAAATTTTTCAAGTAAGCCACCATTCATTCTTTCAAACTTATCATCGGTATAACTTTCTACAGCTCTACTAATACTTTTACCGTATCTGTCTTGTAGAACTACTGAATTATTTAAAACTTCTTTAACTAAAGTACTTGCTTTAACAGTACTCATAGCCGCGTTTTTGACCCAATTTAAATAACCAATGTCATTACCGTAGGTAACAAATGAAGTCATCTGTTTTAAAATAAGTGTTGGATTTAAACCTAATCGAGATAATAAAAAAGTATTATTAAACGTATTTATTATTTTAGTTTCGTTTTGAGTTTGTATTCCTTTATTGGCAATTTTTGTAATAGAGTCATTAATATACTTCCATATTTGTGGTCCAAACTTATCCTTAATAGTTTCTTTAATTAATGGTGACTGAAATATTTTATTAATATTTCTAATTGGAATTGCATATGCAGCAAAATACTCCATGTCTTTGGTGTAATTCAATAATGCATCTATACCATCTGATTTATTTATTGGATTAGTGTTTGCTACCCTTGCTTTAGTACTGGCAGCACCAACATTTGTTATCCATGACTGACTATCTGCTAATAAATCTAACCCTTCAGCTTCATTTTCGTTTTGTCTATAAACTCTACCAGCATAGAATTGATTCCATGGCATATCAGTTCTATACACTTCTTTGTAAGTGTTATTATAATGATCGTATGATTCTGGATAATATTCTTCTATCATCCATTCTGACAATTGAATTAATTTGTCATCTAATTTATCAGCAATCTCTTGTTTTATACGACTATTAAATTCATTCTCAAAAGTCTCATTTCCTAATCGTGTAGCATCAAAAGTATTAATCATACTTTTATTTAACGAAGGATCTTGCATCTGAGAATAATAATAAAGTAATTGGTTCTGACTAATACTCATAGTGTTCTCTCCTATTTTCTTTTCTATCTCTTTTACTTTAGCAGCTACTTCTGATTTATTTTTTTTAGTAATAGTTTTTTTAATCTCATTTAACTGGTCTTGTAACATTTCTGCTTTTACTACACTACGAACAATAGTTTCACTTTCTTGTGCATTTTTTCTATTTTTTGCTGTCCATCTTTTACCAAACAACTCAGTCATTTTTTCAGAAAAAATTAATTGTTGGTTAAGCATTCTTCCTTTAAACATCTTGGAAGCTTTACGTATTTCTTTCTGAGTTATTTCTTGAGTCGCTCCTTCAAATATTTCTCCTGGCTGTGTTGAAATTCTATCAATTAATCCAGTCATATCTTCTGCCGTACCAAACACACCCTGCTCAATAGACGAGAGTACACTGTTTATAGAACCTCTAAATCTTTTTATAACACCTTTTACTTTTAAACCTCCACCTTCTTTAGCATCAAGAGCAATGTCTTTACTCATTTCACGAAATTCTTTATTAATCATGTATTCCGTTATTTCATTTTCAGGAATTCCTTGATCAATGAGAGATTGTTTAGCATCTAAATCAACACCTGTCATGTCTTTATATACAGCTCTGTCATTTTCTCTGTATTTAATTGCATCCTGTAATAACTGGTATTCAAGATTTGCTTTACCAGTAGTTTCAATTTGATTAAGACTACTTACTACTGAGTTTAAATGAGTGGTTTTTCCAGGGTCATTCATTTCTTGAGTAAATGAAGTATTTATCTGCATAGCTAAAGTAATTTCAGCCATTGCTTCTAAGTCATTCTCAGAAAAATCTTTCTTATTAATTGTAACAACATCTCCACCTTTCTCACCTTCAACCTCTTCTTTTGCAATTTTATTAAATTTATCTAATAATTTACTATTTGCTTTGGTTATTTCTTTTTCAGTTGCCTCTGGATTAACTATTAATTTATTTATACGGTTTAGTTTTTTACGTGTTTTGTTATCTATTTTAACACCTTTAAACCTACCGCTTTGAACTACAGTGTAATCTTTTTTAAGTATTTCAAAAAGAATATTCTGAAGACGAGTATTAGTCTTTATTGTTACTATTTTAAAAACCTCATCCTTAACTGAATCAAAATTAGTAGCATCAACTCTGTTTATTTTATCTATTAAATCAGTGATTTCTTTTTTAGTGTACAAGTCTCTTGGAAGAACCATACGAATATAATTTCGTAATGCTCTTTGAACTCCTTTAATATTTTTCTCGTCAAATTTTATGTTTTTAATTCTTTTATTTATAGCAGCAATACGCTGAGGATTAGCTTTTAAAGGGTCTGGAAGAAGTATTTCTAACATATCACGTTCCATTGCGAGTTGCTGAGATGTTTGTCTTTTACCTTTAACACCTGCGCTTTTATAACCAGCCTGGTTCATGAAAAAATCTAAAACTTTTAAATTAAGTTGCTCGTCTGATAAAGGAATTTGTTTTGTTTTTTTATTTTTCTTTATCCTGTCTTTTATTAAATTGTTGTCTTCAACTAATTTTTTATAGTAGTTGTCAACCTGTTTCATTAATTTAAGACCAGCTAAGAAACCACCTTTTATGTCGTTAAAACTTTTAGGATACTCTCTAAACATGTAAGAGTCAAAAGCTTCACTTTCTAAAACTTTAAACGCACCCTTTATTTCTTTTGCAGTGTAGGCTGGTTTAGTTTTGCCATCAACTTTTCTTTTTCTTCGTTTTAAATAATCTAATATTGCAGCATCTGTAAAGCCACCTTCTTGTTTACCAGCTACAATGACTCTTAATATATCATTTTCATTATCCATTACTTGCTGACGGCCTGTTCGAGTAGGGTTTTTAACTCTCCCTTTAGGACCAATCACAAAGACACCGCCACCGCCACCATAAGCTCCTAACTTAGCTCTGTAAGCTGTGTATCCTGGACCAACTCTATTCCACTGACGCTGTATATCAGACACCATAGCTTGAGCGCTGTAAAAGCCGCTTCCTGGCATTCCAGTTTGATCTTTTATTTGTTGCTCAGTAGACTGCTCTCTACCTTCTCTTATTTCTGATTTTACAGTTGCTACTTTAGGGCCTGAACCAGCACTACTGGAAACATTAGATGTTTTAAAGTTTGGAGTATTTTCTTTTGTGGAAACTTTAGGACCTGCTTTGTTAAATTTAGTGTAAGAATTAGTAACCTGAGTACTTTGATAAAAATTTGTGGGCTGCACAATAGCGTTTATTTTAGCTTTTACCGTCCAAGCAAAAGATGGATGATAGTCTATATCACCTTTTTTGGGTTTAGTCGGAGTTTCAAAAGTTGTATTGTCAAATTCAATAACACCTATAATATCAAAAGCACTACTTCCAACATTCATAGGGTCTTCTAATTTTTCAGCAAATTGAGTTTTATTTTTAACACCTAACTTTTCTTGAACTTTTTTATTAGCAGCTATTTTATCATTTAATATTTTTCTTAAATCTGGAGAATAATTATTTTCAATATCTAACAATTCAACTAATTTTTTTGGATTATCTTTAAATTCATTTAAATTAGTAATGTTTTTTCCATATTTTTTATTGAATATATCTAAAGCTTTTTTGCCATTTTTACTTTCTAAACCACTATTAAAACTTTCAATTAACTCTTCATTAGTTAACACGTTATTATCTAATAATTTTTCAGTTAACTGTTCAAAAATATTTTGTTGGAACTGCCAAGATCCTTCTTTAGTTCCTACATGTGGGGCAAATAAATTTGCATTACCATCAACAGAATTTTTAATAAATCCTTCCGCTTGTGTTTTAGTATTAAAAGCTGCTACATTAGAAACCTCTCCTATTTTAGCTCCAGCTTTTTCCATCATGTCAGCAACATAGTTTTTACCTCCATATAAGTCTAATACAATACCAGCACCTATATCAGTTGGTCCAGCATTTGTAAAGTCATACATGTTAGTCACAAAGTTTTGTCCTTTATAATCTTGAATATCTTTCTGAATAATATTTTTTGCATAAGGTCTGGTGTCAGTGTTTATGTCTGGAGCTTTTGATTCTCTACCTTCAAAAGTAAAAGTACCAACTTGCCCAGAATCACCTTGTTCTTGCTCTACATCTAATTCTTTGTCAATTTTATTTAAAACATCGACATCAGCTTCTGTAATTTCAGTACCAGTTCTAACTTTTTGAGCAAACGTATTCATAAAATCAATAACTGATTCGTCTGTTTTACCAAATCCACCAGGAATAGTAACCCCTAACTTAGAAGCCATCGATCTTATAAATTCAATAATTTTGTTTTTTGCTGGTTTTTTTAATGTTTTGTATTCATTAGACATTAATGAGAATAATTCAGCTAAAGTTTCCTCATTTTTTAAATTCTCATCATAATTTTGAGCAAACTTATCTATTCGTTTAGCTAACATAGAGTCAGCTGGTAAGGTTTTTCTTACAGCTGTTATTAATTTTTTAGCAGCTAATTGAGCTTGAACGTCTCCACCTGATATTTTTTCTAAAAATACCGCATGAAAAACTTCGTGCGCTACCGTATTACCTTTAGCTTTAGTTAAATTAATATGTATAACCTTACTATTAGGGTTATAGTAACCTCTGCTATTTTTTGTTCCATATTTTTCATACTCAGCTTGAGTATCATGTAATACAATTTTTACATTAGGAGCAAGTTTTTTAATTGCACGTGCTGCTTTTTTAGCTTTATTAACGACAGCGGCTGCCAGAGATGTGTTTTCAATTTCAGTGTCTCCTTCTTTTTGTTTACGGTTTATAGATAAATTATCTGAAGTTGTTTCTACTTCATCTAAAACTGTATCTCCAAAAAAGTCATCAATATCATTTTGATCGTCTTTACTTACTTTCGTTTTGGACTTCGTTTTGTCTTTGGTTTTATTGCTGGTGTCACCCTCGTTGGAAGATTGCTCGTTGGATATGTTTTGTCCCACCTCTTCGCTATTTGTGGTAGATTCTTGTGCATCCAGGCTCTCTGCGCTTTGCTTTTGTAAGGCATCTTGTTCGGTTTTTATTTGTTCAACTGTAGGGTTTTGCACCCCCTTATCTTGTAAAGATTTTGTGGCATCTTCTTCTGTAATTAAAACAGATTTTTTAATTCCTTCAGTCTCATTTTTTAAATTAGTATTAGCTTGAGCTTGATTAGTACCTAACTGACCAATTGATTCTTTTATTTCTTTTACTCTTGCCTCTTTTGTCTTATAAGATTTTAAATTCTTATCAATCTTAGACATTTCAGCTTCTAATTTTTGTTGTTCGTATATTAATAATAATCCTTTTTTTCTTGAATTTGTATCTAAATCACTTGGTAATGTATTTGATGCTCCGCTTAAAGTTTCAAAATCTAATAAATTTTGATCGGCTTTTTTTTGTGTTATATTTCCAGCTGCTACTTCTAAGTCTAATTTAGTTTTATAAGAAGCTTTTGTTATTTCATCGTTTCTAATCATATCAAAAAGCTCAATCATATCATCAGATATAAGCTCTTCGCTTCCTCTCTTGGCTGCGTTAATTACAGCTCCAGGCACACCCATAACAAAACCACCAACAGCTTCTGCCGCTGCCGCATGTCCAACAGTTTTCCAAAACTCTCCACTCCACATTTCAGGTTGGTTAAACATGTCTTTTTTGTTCATGTTATTCCACACATCTTTATAACCCATTTCAGCAATTTGCTGTAGACCACCAGTTTCAGCTTCTGCCATTGTTGCTCTTGCAACTCGATTAGTAAACGTCATCGTAGCTTTAACTGCTTTATTAGACAAAAGACCTTTAGCAATTCTGTTTTGCACAACCTTGTTCATAGTATTTCTAAACATAACTGCGGTTGCTCCTTTAGGTAACATATTAGTTACCGTATTCATTAGACCAGTTACTATAGTCTTGTTTCCTATTAAGTGTCTAAAACCTAAACGCTCTAATATACCTACTGTAATAGCTGTAGGTATAACAATATTTTTTCTTTCTGACTCTGTAACATACTTAAAGTCAGGATCGTTGTTCATCTCTTCATTCATGGCTTCAGCCTGTAATAATGAAAACGAAACAGTTTGAGCTATCCCTCCTTTAGTAGTTAAACCTAAACCTCTTGCAATTAAATTTCTTTTAGCAGCTCCAATACCTACAGCTGGAGCAATTTTACCTCTTGATAAATATGAAACCAATACAGACGGAAGTGATTTAGCAAGACCTGTAAGCCCTTCAGTTACAGGAATGCCTAAGAAATCAGCAACACCATCTCTATTTTGTTTTTGAAATTTTTCGTCTGAAATATCATCTTGAGAGAAAATCTCATTTAAGTATTTTTTAATAAAATCTTTTTGTGGTTTTTTATTTTCTTTAACCTCTTGGTCTAATACTAATCTTTTTAATCTTTCACCTCTTGTTTTGTCATATGCATAATCAGGAAGTTCAATGTAATCACCATCTAAAAATTTATTTAATCCAGATTGATTTTTATTAAAGAACTTACCGTTTAGTGTTGGTTTACTTAAATCATAACCATCAGCTTCAAGTCGTTTTAAAGTTTCTTCAGAAAACAAACCTTCAGAAATATTTCTTAATCTATCTTCATCTTTTACTTTTTCTTCACCATCAAGGCTTTGATCCTTCATACCTTCTAACCATTTTGTGTAAACAGCTTCATCCTCTATATTTTCAGGGACTGGGTACTTAAGATCTCTTGCTATATCAATGTAACGATCTTTTTTTTCTTGAGGAGTCATTCCAAAATCTTCGTTTACAGACTGTACTAATTTGTAAAACCCATCAACACCACCACCCCAAAGAGACGCAAGAACACCGCTAATACCAGGGCCAAGAAAGGTGTTAAGCAACCCTCCAGCGTATGTGCTATCATCAGCTTCTTTCATGTCGATATAATTTCCGACAGATGAGTCAACTAATGTTTTAAGTTTTTTGTATTCCTTAAAATTATCTCCTAATACGTTTCGTGTTTGCTGTAATCTCTTTCCAGCAGCTAAAGCAAGTTGATATTTTACTTGCCATTCAGGGGTTGCTTTTATTTCTTGGCTCTGCCCCATCAAAACATCCATTTCAGATTCTTGTGTAGTCTGAGCGTCTAAGTAAACTTTATATTTTGTGTTAAGGGCTTTAGCTGTATTTTCAACATCTGCTATATCCTCTTTTGTTCCTTCACGACTAAAATATTTTTTTCTATTTCTATCGTATCCAGTTGTTAGTTCTGCCATTTTACTGTCAGTCCTTCTGTTGGCTTTTAAAAATTCTTTAAGTTCTTGTGCAGGTCCTGACTCACCACCAAATATATCTCCAAAAACAGGATCAAGATTAACATTAATACTTTTAGTTGGGTCATCTTTAGATGTAACAGTCATGCCATCAAGTCCATCAAACATACTACCACCTTGCTCAAAATTAAATCCATAATCTTCAAAATGATATTTCATTCTGTTAACTACCTCAGACTCTTCTCTGTCAATTAAATCTTTAGTTACAAAAGCCAAAGATTTATCAAACTGTGAGTCTGTTGAATCGTAAGTAATTGGGTTAGCATTAATCTCTTTCCCTTGCTCACGAGGATCGTAAGCAGGGTACTCGGTAACCATGGTGTCTTCTTGTTCTACATCTACTACAGTATTGTCACCTAAAGGTGTTTCAACTGTGGTAGAATCCACAGAAGTATTTACGACCTCTGGAGTTTCGGTAGTAGAATCCGTAATAACCTCCTCCACATTTGACTGAGAAGTTTCGTTTGGATTTTTTTTTTCTAAAGCAGGAAAATATACAGCATTAAATTTTTCTGCATCTAAGTCTGTTAACTTTTCATCTTTTAGATAAGAATATAATTCTGTATTATTGGCAGTTCCTGCCGCATACTTATCTTTAAATTCTTCAGAAGATAAATCTGTTAACCCTTCTTCTTTTAAATAGCTATATAACTCTGTAAATTTATCCATTAAATTTTCTTTGATTTTTACCTGTGCCTCTTTGATTTCTATTTACTAATCTTTCGCTTTCTTCTGTTCCAATTTTTTCTGCGGCTTCATGTATCATTGTATTTAATTCTGATGGTGTTGCGCCACCAGTACCTATTAAACTTCCAACAGCTGGGTACTGTATAGGCATTGTTCTTTGTGTTCCTGATCTATCAAAATATGATACTGCTAAAGACCATTTACCTTTATTCGGATTATCAATTTCTAAAGTTTCATCATTTGGATCTTTTATTTTTTCTCTTTCATCTTTACTAAATTCAACTTTAGCACCACCTTCTAATTCTTTTGGTAAATACCCATTCATAACATCACTAAGTGCTTTGTTTACTTCTGCGGCATCATCACCACCTACACTTAAATCATCTAACCCATCTAATCGGCCCCCAATAGCATTATCAATTACTTTGGTCCCAGTTATATTTATATAACCACCAGCTGCTGCATTAGGATTCGGTACAGTTACAATTCCTTTTGTTGGCTGTACAATTCTTGGTAAAGGAGGTAAAGCTTGATACTTCTCCCCTGTTATATTTTTAAGTATTCTCTTTTTTACCAAATCTTTTTCATCTTGACTTACACCTTTTGCTTGCTCAATAATTTCTTTTTTAAGCTCTTTCTCGTAATTTGGATTAGTAATTTGTTTTTCAGGATTTTCTGGATCTTCTATTGTTGGTGTTATTTTTTTGTTTTTTAATACAGCAATCGCTTTTTCTTCTGCAACATAAACAATTTTTTCAGCATCATTTAATAATCTATCAGATTCTCTAAATCCTCCTCCTGGTTCTTGTTCGTATAATAATGCAGCTTCTTTATATGATTCTTTTTCGCTTGTAGGCGCTACAAGTCTATACATGTCTTTTACTACATCTCTAATCTCTCTTGGCGTACCATCTTCATTAAGTCTTTCAATAGGCACTTTAGCGCCATTAGCTAACTCGAATACAATTTGCTTATTATTTCTCTTAATACTATCTATTTTTTCATCTGGATTAGTTATATTTCCATTTAATGCTATAATACGATCATTAGCTGTAGCCTCAAAAGTTGATTCATCGTCAGATGCAAGAGCATTTGTGTCATCCATATACCCAATTAATTGAGTATTTCTTGTATTAGCTGCATTTGCAGCATTTGTAGGTTGTTGTTTTTCTTTAGCGCCTTTTCCTTCAGTCATTTTAACAAGGTGACTAACTTGAGCTTCAATAGCAACATCTGCAAGCTTACGTGCTTGTTTCATTTGAGCTGGCTTCATTGTTGGAACTGGTTGACCACTTGACATATCAACTTCAATCCATTTTGATTCATCTTTATTTGGAAACTCTTCTTTAAATTGACTTAATGTCTGAGCAAACTCATACCCAGTATTTGTTAACATCTCTGCTGCATTAAAATTTGATGTATCTGTAATATCACCAACCATAGCATCAATATTATCAGTCTTCCACATGTCGTAAGTAATTTTATTACCGTCCTCATCATTACCAAATTCCCCTAATTGTCTAAAATCTTCCTCAGAATTAACACCACCACCACCACCAAGAGCAGTTAGTTTTTCACGTGTAGCAGTTACAATTTGAGCTATATTAGCTGTTTGTTTTTTTGCTAACTCATTTACATCGACACCAGCATTTTGAAACTTCATGAAATTAAGCATGGTATTTGGATTTTGGTAATCTTGTTTTCGAGTTTCGTAATCTGGCATTACATCATATAACTTAGTTGTTTTGTTATAACCCATTGTTACTAACTGCATCTTACCGTTAGTAGGGTTAGTCCATAATTTTTTATTTTTTAAATTCCCTAATGCTTCTGTTTGTAAATTAGTAAAAGTTTCTAAATTACCTGATGATATATTTGGATCTGAAAGTCTTGTACGAGCTTCAACAGCCCAAGCTTCCCAGCCTTTTACAGCTGCACTTAAACTTTTATACCCATTTTTTTGTTGTTGCATAAACAACATATTGTCTTTTGGGCTAATTAGACCACGCTTCATTAAATCATTTTGTTCTTGTACTGATTTTATAGACATGGCTGATCCATTT
>JBNMNZ010000010.1:0-13127 GCA_051276605.1 Polaribacter sp.
TCTTATATAAAAAGAAGTTTATCAAAATCTTTTCCTTGGAAATTATTTTTGATAGTAGTCGGGTTAATTTACCTAAAAAGAATTCTTTCTTTTTTTAAATCCTCCGAAACTAGCGAGGATATAAAAACAAGGGAGGATTCTATTTCTTCTTTACAACTCGATTATACTTTTGGTTTAAATGAGCAAAAATCGAAGCAATTAGCTTATAATTTATTAGATGCGTTCAATTACAATACAGGAGGTATGATTTTAGGAGGTACGGACAAATCTAGTATTACTGCTGTTTTTAATCAGTTAGACCATCCAGAGGATTACAAAAAGATTTACAAAGAATTTGGTTTACAACGATACAACGGTCAGGGTTTGGCGGATGAAACTAATATATTAGGAAAAGTGTATGACCGTTTAGACCTTACTGGTTGGATTCGAGCAGAATTAGATTTTTTCGATTTTACTTTAAATTCTCTGGTTAAAGAAAAAATTACGAATTCAGGATTAACCTATTAAAAATAAAAAAATATGACTTCCCAAAAAGTTAATGAATTTCAAACAGAATTAAAAAAAACTTCGCCTTTCGTGATATTTTTTTTCGTTCTATTTGTGTTTATACTTCTAGCCTTATTAATCGTTGCTAGTATACTTATAAGTCCTTTTGCATTAATTGGATATATTTTTTACCTTTTATTTCCTTTTTTTAAAGATTTATATAGAATTAACAAAAACTATAAATATGACATACGAGAACCATAACAATTACACTAACAAAAATCTAATTACGATTCCTGTTAATGTTACTCCACTTTCTACTATTTTTGACAGGAGCATAAAAGTTTCTGAATTTTTAAATTTAGGAGAGTTATACGATGCAACAAAAATATTAGATAAGACAGACCTTTTTAGTACTGGTATCACTTTTGATAAACGTTTATTAGAAATTCATACATACATAAGAAAAGCTTTAAATAATGCGTTATATGTAGGCTCTTTGGGTCGTTCTTTAGAATGGGAACATTATAAAAATCGTGATGGAACTTCTCAACACGTTAACCTCATTGCAATTGATTTAAATGGTATGGGGTTAGTTGATTTAATTCAAAATGCTGTTAAAACTCAAAATCAAATTTATACAGATTTACGTCGAATGGGAGTCAATTCATTTGGTTTATATGACTGGGGTGTTCATTTGGATTTACGTCCTGCACAATCTGACGGAAACATTTATTTTTGGGATTACCAAAAAAAAAAGTTGAAACAACACTAATTTATTTATTTGGACTTTTTTTCGGATATATGATTATACAATTTTCAAAAAAAATGTTCAAAAAAACAAAAAAATATATATGATTGAAGATTTTAAATTTTACACTATTTCTTTTACAGGATATTTTCAATACGTCATGGATTTAGTTAACCCTTTGTTGTCTTTTATACTTTTGTTTGTGACAATTATATACACTTTAGAGAAATATAGACAATTACGTAAAAACAAAAAGAATGAATAAAATTTTTAATTGGTTGACCGGTGACCTTTTTACAAAAGTTGGAGATTCTATTGATAAACTTATTACTTCTGACGAGGAAAAATTAATTTTAAGAAATGAACTTCAAAAATTATTTTATGCACAAAATCTTGAACTCGCAAAATTAAATTTTGAAATTATATCAGCTGAAGCTAAGGGGAATTTTTTACAAAGAAGTTGGAGACCTATTTTAATGCTTTCTTTTGGATTTGTTGTTTTATATTCTAAATTTATTGCTTTAGCTTTTAATTTACCCAATGCACCGTTAGAGCCTGATTTTTTTATGTTGTTAAAATTAGGAATCGGGGGTTATGGTGTTTTGAGAAGTGCTGAAAAAATTGTTAAAACATTAAAAAATAAAAAATAATATGCAAACTTATCAATCTCAAATTTCATCAAAATATATCAATCAGGGTACAAATTATATTAGACTAAAATCTGGAGGTACTGATTTACAAAATGCGGTTGAATTAACAGACGCTTATAATTCAGCAAAATTATCAGAACCAGGAGAACAAAATATTTTCACAATATTAGTTCCTCCTGGTTTGTATAAATTTTTAGGGGTATTTACCCTCGATACTGATTTTATCAATATAGTTTCTTTATCAAATAAAATTGATGTTATTTTCAATGGTACTTTTGATTTAGATTTAACTGCAAATAATGTTCATATTTCTGGAATTAATTTGTTAGACAATAGTTTTTCTATTGTTACAGATTTAGACAAAATTTTAATTGAAAATTGCATCGTTGGAGAGAATTCTTTTATTATGATAGGTGGTTCAATTTCGGGTACTTTTAAAAATATAAAAACTGGTGACCATTCTTTTAGAGTTTGGGGTGCTTATGGAGAAATATCAGGTACATTTAATGATATAAAGGTTCAATATAATTGCTTTAAGGCTGATATTGGCTCTTTAATTAATGGAACTTTTAACAATATTGAATGTGGCCTATCATGTTTAGCACCGGCAGAACCAACTGGTTTTTTTAAAAACATTATCGGTCCTAATATTTTTGAAGATTTAACCACATTTAGCGGAATTATACACAATGCTATTCAAACTGATGTTTTGAAAACCTTTGGCACAATTGATTGGAGAGGTAAAATTTATCATTCTGTCAATGGAGATGGTTCATTAGGTATAACTTATGAGGATACCCCTCCAATGCCAACTTTGGTATTATCAATAAAAACTGAACCTAAAACCAATACTAGTTCTAATGTTGATTATTTTAGGATTGATGCTGATTATACTGGAATTGATGAAACTCAAGATAATTCAATTGTTTGGAGTCAAATTACATCACATTCTGTTTCCCTTATTATGGAATCTACACCAACATCTTCAAATATTTATTCAACTTTTTACGATATCGAAAACAATGTTACTTTTGAGGTTCAATGTATTATCACTGATATTTATAACCGAACGGTAACAAAAACAATAGATGTCGTTGTAGCTATTTAAAATTAATTAAAAATAAATAAATAAATATTAAAAATTAAAATATGAATTATACAATGGACAGCGTTGAACATGCAAAAGCTTGTTTAATCGAAAAAACAAAATTAGAAGTGAAATCTTTTTTACCAGTTTTAGAGACTGATTTAAATTCTTTAAAACATTATGCTACGCGTTATTTTTTTGGAGTTATAACTTTAGGAAACAATGTTGAGTCTGGTGTTTTATATTTTGAAAATTCTCCTTTTATCAATATTGCTAAAAATTCTCAAATTATTAGTTTATTTCAGGAACTTGAACTTGTTTTAGTTGAGGGAAGTGAAACGACCTCACAACATGAATTTGAAGGTACTTTTAGGGGTTTTGAAATTGTTATGGGTTAACTAACTCTAATTTTATTTAAAATTCTTTAAGCACCCTTTTTAGGGTGTGTCTTTTTGCCTTTGCTTTTTTAAAGCAGAATTAGGGGGGTGGTACTTCTTTATGAATGGGCTTTGGAGTGGCTATTACGAAAAAAAAAGATTTTCAGAAATTTTTCAATTTCTGATCATCTTTTTTTTTATCAACTAAAACAGAAAATACTACCTTTTTCTGTTAAAATAATTTCGTCTGCACTTTCGTAATTTTCAGTACTTTCTATATCTAGATAATAAAGTTCTTCATTTGAAAGATGAACAATTAAATAATATCTCCAAGATTTAAAAAAATTATTTCCTTTTTCGCTTTCTATCTTTTCGATTTCTTCATTATTAAAACTTCCGGACCTTTCTAGCTCTTTTAATCTGTCTTTATTTTTCATCTAAAACTAATTTTTCTAATTTATTTGTGTTTATTATCTCTTTTATTGAAATATAATCTTCTCCCCAATTTTCACATAAAAAAATAAAATTTTTATTTGTATATCCTCTAGATTTTATTTTAAAACCTGATTTTTTTAACTGGTGGTATGCTTGTTCCTGTATTGAATCAAAATGATAAGAATATTTTACTATTTTATTTTCACCTTGTCTATAATAGTCGTTAAATTTAATCCTCTCTGGACTTTTTTCGGTTCTTCCTAAAAATTTTACAAAAATTGCTCTATGATTTTTTATTGTTAAATATTCATGTTCTATATGCATCTTTTGGGTTTTTTTAGAAAAAATTAACTGATAAATAACCTTTTAATAAATGTGTCATTGCTCCTTTTTTTTGTAATACTTTAATGAATCCAGAAGAGGCATTTGTTAAATATATTCCCTGAGCTCTATCAGAATCTTTTACGTATTTTATTGAGAAAATCGGGTCCTTTCCTTCATATTCCTCTATTAATTTTAAAAATACGTTTACCTGTCCTATTTTAAATTCTTCTATATTTTTCATCTTTTGGGTTTTTAGGGGTTTATTTTAATGATTTTATATAATTAATTGCTTTTTTTTTATTCTTGAAATTTGTACTCAACTCCAAATCTATTTTATCAGCTATTACAACTGTAACACCGTAATTCATTGAATCTATAATTTTGCCTTTTGAAAATTCAATTACACCGTTTTTGATATGTTCAAAATGTAAGATCTCAGTTGTAAAAAAGTTTTCACCTTTTACGGCATTTTTAAAAATTTCTTTTGCTGTTTTTTTTTTATTTATTGTTGTATTCATCAGATTATTTTTTTAAGAGTTATTTTCTGTTGTTTTTTGTAGTTTCATCAACATTCTAAAGGGTGAAACAAACGGAATGGAACTACAGATTGACGCCATTTTAAGAGCGTTTTGATATGTCATAACTTCATAAGCACCTACAACATCATGCAGGTTTTTACATTCTTTTCTAAATTCTTCTAAATCTGAGTAGTATTTTTCTGTACCATTGATTTGTGTATTTAATTTTTTTTTCCAAAAATTAAATAATTTAAGTACTTTGCTGTTTACTTCTTTTTTAGTCATCTTTTGGGTTTTTTAGTTACGCCTTTTTAAGCGTGTTTAAACGATTATTTTTTTTATTCTCTCCAATATGTCAATGAATCCATAAGACCACCTTACAACGGTGTTTTTTACTCTATTTCGGTGCGCAAACTAGCTCTTAAATGTTTTTTTGGCGGATTAACTTTTTTTCGCACACAACCGTTGAAAAATTTAAAAATGAATAAAAGCTTTTCCGCTTGTTTCATTTTTAAATTTTAGGTTCGTGGGCGCACAAAAATTAATTTGTCAAAAAACCCCAAAATCTTTTTTGATTTTGGGGTTGCATTGGAATAAAAGTAGCGAAGCGTTCCAATTTCTTTGCACAAGTGATTGAAGTGATATCCTTTTTAGATTTTTCTTCTAAAAAGATTAAACGAAAAGCACGTTATAAATTTTTTTTCAAAATTTATATTTGCCCAACATTTTTTTATTTTTTTTAATATTTTTTTTTCTCGGTTTTGCTTGCTTGATTTGGGGTCCATAGTAACACCCCTTGCCAAGCACCGTAATCGGAAGTATTTTGAAGCTATCTGTCTAAAATTAAGCAAACTAACCCCAAATGTTAAAATTCTGCTCCCAAAACACCTAAACTTCTACAAATCAGCCGATTACGTACTTACCTGATTATCAGGTACTTAATAAATTATAGCAAATTTCTTTTAAATTCTTGACGTCAAACTCACTATTATTTCTATCTTCGCATCAGAAAGAAATAACAAGTTCATTGACTTTACGATTTTAAAACGAAAAAATAAAAATCCAGCCTTCAAAAAAGGTTTTATTTTTATGGTGTTTTGCTCCATAATTTATATTATGATTTTCTAAAACCTACTGTTTACAGTTGTTTTCAGAAAATATGCATCTGCTCGCCTTTTTCCGCACATATACAAAAAAAAACTAATTTATTATTTTCTTGTGTATGTGTTTCATTTTCCTTTCATTCGCTTGCTGTTGAGAAAGAAAACCTTTAAAGTCTGTAAAAAGTCTGGTTTCTTGTTTTTTTTAATCTAGTTTACTATATAAAAAAAGCATTAATTGGAAAAACTCTTAAATATAAAAATCACTCATTTCTCGGAACATTTTGAGTTCACTCAAAAGAAGCCGTACTATATGATTGTTGAGTATAGAAAGGATTATTTTTATTTCCAAAATAAGAGGGAATCTCAAAGATGGTTATCCAAATTTAAAAAAGAATCCACCGCTTTATATAAGGAATTAGGTATTTATTTGGTCAAAGTTTATTCCTATCATATCCAATTAGTTTCAATCATAGATTTTAATAAATATGAGAAGGGAATCCATGATTTAGCATATTACAACATTAGATATTCTAAATTATTGAAAACTGACTTATTAGGTAAAATAAATGTTGGTTCGGAAGTTGACAAACTTTATGATACAATCTTTTTTTACTTTCAGGAGTACAAAGATATAACCCAAAAAAACGCACGATTCCAAGGCGTTCATTCTGATATTAATTTTAATATAAAAAATATTAAGAGACTCCGTAAAGATTTAGATATACTTTTTGAAAGTAAATCAGGAATCAAAAAAGTAACTACGGCAACACCTGAATTGTATCATCGAGTTTTAAAAATCGCATAGTCCTTGTTATTTCTAAATTAAATTTAGAAATATGCAAACAATTAAACTTTTTCAAAATCAATGTCATTTACTTGACCAGACCACTTTTATTTTAATCTTGCCTTCTCGCCTTTTTTATAAGGTTGATAATCGTTATCATTTTATTAATGATGATTCTAATGATAATTATTTAGGAAGAAAAATTCTTAAAATTAGACAGGATTTTCAATTAATAGATATTCCCGAAACTCTAATATGGTTATCTAAAAATTGTAATAGAAAGTCATTTCTAGAAATTCAAAAAAATGTTTTTAACTGTAATTTAACTGACGTTTTCAGTGTTCTAATTTTTTCTAATGTGGAAACTAATGAATATGTAAAACTTCATCAGGAATTGCAATATCAAAAAAATAGAACTGAACTACAATCAAATGAATTATTTAAATAATATGGAAAATAAAATTCTTATTGGATTTCATTGGGGTTTTAAGGGGAGATATTTACTAATTGAGTATTTATGTCCAATTAAAAAAATTTTTTCTTTTAGAAAAAGTTTTATTCCAGAAATAAACGAAAAATCTTTTACAATTACATTTTTAGATTTTAAAATTTATCATGTAATGAAAACAGATTTACCCTTTTAATTAATCAAAAAAAACATATAATGAGTCAATTATTTACGCTGCTCGAAAATCATTTTTTCCTAAATCTTTCTGTTCAATTTGGTTTAAATGTCAAAGACACAACCTACCATATTAAACAAATGCACAAAAAAATTATTTCTGGAGAAAAACCTCTTTTGGATTATTCCGAAAAACTACAACATTATTACAATTATTATTTAATTTTCTTAAATATATCATATTAATGCTTATGCTAGACACGACTAGATGGCGTGTTCATGCTTGTAATCAGCAAAAAAAAGGAATAATGCAAAAAACAATTTCAGAACGTTCAGAACAAAGCTTAATGCTCATAGAAAGTCACAATAGGTTGTTTAATGCCCTTTGTTCTGTAAAAAAGAAGGGTTTTCATACAACTAAAATTTTGAGTACTGAAGAAATTGTTTTTTCTGATGACCCTTTTGATGAACTTTTAAGTTCAAAAACTGGAAAACAAGTGAATGAACACTATATAGCCATGAATAAAATACGATTTACGAGTCAAGATAAAGTTGAGGAACGAAATTTGTCTCTAAAAGGTAAATATAGATTAGATTCTAGTGAAACTGATGTAACTTTTCTTATAAATTATGAGGGTGGTTTTATTGATTTTGAATTCTCTATCCCTAAATATTTATACGGTCACAATTTAGCAGAATTTGTACCCCAAAGTCGAAGTTCTTTAGCTAGTAAACATTCTTTATATATAAAAAAGGTAGAAACTCAAAGAGACTTGTTACCCCAACGTCTAGACCGCTTTATAAAACTTTTTTTTAAAGATTTATGGTTTAATTTAGATATACACGTTGATAAAAAAACAGGAGAAATATTTGAACCTAATTTCGATTATATTGAATTAAAACGTATTGACCTATGTTATAATCAATATTTTGAAAGTAAAGGTGATTCACTTTTATATTTAGAAGCACAAAAAAAGTTAGCTAGAACTTCAAAAATTTACTCCCCGGATACCAATGATGACTTTAAAACAACTTTAGCATATAGAACTCAAAATGGTAATTATTTTAAAATTTATCACAAGGGAACTGAATATATTAACCAAAAACATGGAGATTTTCATAAGCATACAAAAATCAACGATAATTTTTTAAATTATTACAACCAAACTATAAAAAAAACTGTACCAATAGATGAAAGTTTTGATCTTAGCACAAAAACTAAACATTTTAAACCTTTAACACCAAAAGAATTAGATGTTGTAAAAAACGTATTCAAATCAGATACTACTGGACAATCTTTTTTATTATCGGATTCTGAATACGAATATTTTAAACCTTTTATTGATAGTGTCCACAAAAAATTACCTTTCAATACTAAATTTCTAAAACAAAATATGGATAAAGTATTACGTTACGAAATGAGTATTTCGGGCAAAGCTTTAAGCTATTACTATAAAAATAATGTCTTTCGTTCTAATTGCAAAATTCATCAACGTTTTAAGCGTGTTTATAAAAAAGTCAAACGAGATATTGAGTCTCAAGAGATTAGAAACGATAATACACACAATATACCTAATTATGCAATGAAGATTTATAAAGATTTTCATAAGTGGAATAATAGGGTTTCTGCATTAACTTTAACAAATAAAAGTATTTTAATCAATAATAGTGTTAATGGCTCTCGTGATTATGATTCTGTCACGGATATTTATGAGATTGGTCTTATTTACAAGGAATTGAATTTAGGTTCACTATTAGAAACCAAGGATACGTATCATTTTAATGATAAATTTCTCAAATTCCTTGTAAATCATTTTTTTAAAGAAGTTAAAAGTTTTCAGATTACAGAAATAGAACCTTTTGATAATTTAAAAAAACGTGTTGTTCGTTTCAATGAGATTGTGTTTAAAAATCGAGAGAATGATATAGGTATTACCAAATGGAATAAGTTGAAGGAATCTGAAAAAATAAAAAGAAATTTCAAAACAATAAACTATGCAAATGTTCAACAATTGTATGATTTACTATATAACGAAAAAATGTCACTTTTTGAAATTAAGAATAAGCTCATGTTAACTCCTTCACAATTTTATAGACGCAAAGCTGACTTATTAATGCTCGGTTTAACGGAAAATCACATTTCCATGACAAAAAAAATAAAAACATCGACTGATTTCACATCTTATTATTTTTATACATCAATTATAACATATGCCTATGAATTTTTCTACCATGATAGTCACCAATACCAAAATTAATTTAAAAGTAAATTCTAAAAAGATAAAATTACTCTTTGAGGATATAAAAAACTTAAATAGTATTAATACAGATACGGAAACTTTTAAATATATAGTTCAAAATTATAAAGAGTCACAACTTGAAATAAAAAAATTGAAATCAGAAAAATTAAATTTAATTTTAATTAAATCTTTTCATTCTTGTACTTGTAATTCTGATGAAATTCATTCAACCACAAAGATTAAATGTTGTAATTCTTGCGGTAAACCAACTAAAAAATTTTGGAATCCTTAAAAAATATTGACGTCTAAATAACTTTTTAATATTTTTCATTCTAAATTATAAATCAAACTTATAAATAAAATTATGTTAAGATTCAAAAAAATGACGTTCCTTCTTATGCTTGTTGGTGTAATTGTACTTGTTGTTAAGAAAAATTCTTGGTTTGCTCCTTTAGTGGCACAAATTCCAATGATAAACAAAATATAAACCTTTAAAACAAAACATTATGCAGAAAGTTTTAGACTGGCAAATTGCCAACACCGAAATTGTAAAAAAAGAAAATGTTGGTGAAATCATGATTACGATTAAGCCTGTTAAATCTGATGGCACTTTGGCACCTTTAACGTCTTTAAAAAATATTGATTTTTCAATATTTTTAAAACGTCAAGGTGGTTCGAGAGACATCAAAATTTTTGATGGTGCACTGGATGAAATATTAGAACATTTATATTCAGGAACCACAATGTTAGAAGTTGTTAAAACTCCCTTAAGTACTGGTTATAATCTTCGATTAAAATTTGGACATTTTCCTTTTATTCTTAATGGAAACGATACGTTGACCATTAAATTAAATGCGGGTTTACCTTCCGATTCTTTTACCGGTGGTATTCTTACTGGTTCAACCATCATGCTATATACAAACCCTAGTCCCGCTTTGAATCCTTATGGATTAATCCCTTTGTATTCCAATTATTCTGTTGGAACTGGAAAAACCAATTTTGAAGAAAACATAGGAAACAATGTAGCTAAAATTGTTTTAGCGACTGATAACATTGATAGTTACAATGATTCCACAAAGTCAAAAGTAAAAACTTCAAGATTATTAGCCGGAGATGGTTATAAAGAAGATTTCACTCTAGATGAATTAATCGCAAAGAATCAAGAGTTACTATCTGTTAATCCTGATTCTGAAATTAGAAATCTTGTTCATTTTGTTTCAACTTCAGTACTTTCTAATGTAGATTTAGAGGTTGATTATCACGAACAAGTTGATAACGACGCAAAAATTTTAGTTACTCGTTTAGAAGTTTCTTAAAAACGATTAAATGTAATTATAACATAAAAAAAAGCATCCTTTTTATGGGGTGCTTTTTTTTTTAAAAACCCCGAAATATTATGAAATTATTTGGAATAGGAATACAATTAGGTAAGGATATAGGACTCACGAATCCTCATGAGGAAAGCGAATTAATTGCAAAAATCGACCATTGGGAGAAAGGAGCGTTAAAAGAAGATGCAACAAAATTGCAGAAGCTTTATCATAAATTACACAAGGACCCTATTATCGAAGTTTTTTCACCTTTTATATATATCGTCATCCGACAATGGTTCAACGGTATTTTACACCCTGAATTGAAGGAAGAAGAGTACAGAAGGGAATCACGATATTAATTAAAAAAAACAAAAAAATATGTTAACTGGAATAGCATCTGGATTAGTCTCTAATGGAGATATTGGAGAGTTCAACTTTCAATCTGGTTGGAGTAATTTAAATAATATAGCCGATTCAATCGGCTCAATTATTGGTATGGGTCCTGAGAACAGAGATTCCGTTACTGTTCGAGTTTTGGCTCAAATTAAAGCTTTTACGGTATCTGCATATAATAAAGTACCACAATTGGGTTTTGATGCTGTTATTAAATTATTTAATGACAAATTAGCATTTGAAAAAAATGCTTACAACACTATGAAGTCTGCTAACTCAAAATTCATGGCTCAAACATGGATTGACCAAATTCCTAAAATCATTAGTGATTTGAATAACAAACGAGTTCAGGCAGAAAGTCCCGATTTTTTAACCACTACTGGCAATAATATAAAGGGTTTAACTTCTTCAAATTCTGCCTCAATGGGTTATTTTGCTGTTGGTTTAATGGCTCTTTATTTCTTCTCCATGAAGAAAAAACGAAAATTTAAAAGTCTTTACTAATGGACTGGTTAGAAAACACATATTTAGAACATTTATTAGAACCAGACTTTCGTGATGAAGTTAACGGTCGTTCATATAGAAGTAAAAGAAATAATAAAATAACCTACAAATCAAAAAAAATGACAAATAAATCTAGTACTCGACCAACTTTTTCCAAACGTTCTTTAAGCAAACGAGGTAATCCAATAGTTACTAAAGGCTATTCTAAAAAAGGAGAATCTAAAATTGTTAAAACTATTGGTTATAAAACCAAAAACTCAAAATACGGCACTGCTGGAAAAAGAAAAATGGTTATTACAACTATTAAAAAGTTGACTAAACGTTAATCATTAAAAATTTAAAATTAAATCATAAATCTTTTGGGGGATTTTAGTTCATTCCCTCAGGGAATGGACTTTTTTTTTAGTCGTTATTTATATAAATATTATGAGAAAAAATAAAAATTCAGAAATTACAAAATACGGAATTGTTGCTCTTTTAGTTTATTTCATTTCCACAATGAAACGAACTCAAAATACACAATCCGAAAACACTCAGGACGTTCCTTCTAGAGTTCCAAATGAAGAAAATAACACCAATGGTACTGACACTTCAAGTACTCCACCAATAAAGGATTTTGACCCTTATGGTGGACGTGTACCTAATAATCCAACTATACCTCCTGTGGATAATGTTTATGATGAAGGTCAAATTCCAGAGGGGGAAGATAATACGAGGCATCCTCCGGGAAATCAAACAGATAGAACTGGTTTTACTTATGACCCTACTGATGAAGCTGGCTGGACTGGAGAACCTCTTGATAATGGTGGATTTGTACGTGATAGACCTACTGATGGTTCTGTTTTAAGAGACATTGTAGACCCTCGTACTCCTTCTGTAGACCCTCGAAATAATCCTCCGAGAAATCCTAATGCTCCTCCTGTTGGAACTGGTTTTATTCCTCCTACGAATACTCCTTCGATTCCTCCTAGACGTACGCCTATTGATGGTTTAAGACCTCCCAAAAATCCTTTTGGCTTAAATAGCTCAGGGGACAAACATCCTTATTCAAGATTAATCTTTCCTCAAGTTGTTGGTAGTCCTAAAGATTTAAATATAAGTCCTTTGCTTTATGGTGATATTGATACTGTCGAGCCTTTTCCATCCCGTTCAATTTTTAGAAGTGGTGTCGGTTATACAAGAGACCAACCAATAATCGAGCCTATGGAGCCTGTTAAACCTGTTAAACCAATTACTACTATTGGTCAACCTGAACCTGTTAAATTGCATGGATTGGCTTTGTGGAAACACAATTATTATAAAAATTTAAAAAAATAATAACAAAAACTATTTTTTTTTATGAATAAATATAAATCTTATATAAAAAGAAGTTTATCAAAATCTTTTCCTTGGAAATTATTTTTAATAGTAGTTGGGTTAATTTACCTAAAAAGAATTCTTTCTTTTTTTAAATCCTCCGAAACTAGCGAGGATATAAAAACAAGGGAGGATTCTATTTCTTCTTTACAACTCGATTATACTTTTGGTTTAAATGAGCAAA
>JBNMNZ010000011.1:0-12336 GCA_051276605.1 Polaribacter sp.
TTTAGGTCATGACCGAAGCGTAGAAGAAGTGGTAAATTGTGCCATTCAAGAAGATGTAAATGCTATTGCAATTACTTCTTACCAAGGTGGTCATAATGAGTACTTTAAATACATGTATGATTTATTGAAAGAAAAAGGTGCAACCCACATCAAGATTTTTGGTGGTGGTGGTGGTGTCATTCTTCCGGAAGAAATCAAAGAATTAATGGCGTATGGAATTACAAGAATTTATTCTCCTGATGATGGACGTGCACTTGGTTTGCAAGGAATGATTAATGATTTAGTATCTATATCTGATTTTGCTCTTGGGGATAAACTAAACGTTTCTCTTGATGATTTATCAAGAAAAGAAATTGGAAGCATTGCAAGAGTCATCTCTTCTGCAGAAAATTTCCCTGAAGTGGCAAAAGAGACTTTAGAGAAAATTCATACTAAAAATAAAGATTCTAAAACGCCAGTTTTAGGAATTACAGGAACTGGTGGTGCAGGAAAATCTTCATTAGTTGATGAATTAGTCCGTCGTTTTTTAATTGATTTTCCAGAAAAAACGATTGGTTTAATTTCTGTTGATCCATCAAAAAGAAAAACAGGTGGCGCACTTTTAGGAGATAGAATTCGTATGAATGCCATTAATAATCCTCGTGTTTACATGCGATCTTTAGCAACTCGTCAATCTAATTTAGCATTGTCTAAATATGTAAACGAAGCTGTACAGGTTTTAAAAGCTGCTGAATTCGACTTAATTATTTTAGAAACTTCTGGAATTGGCCAATCTGATACCGAAATTATAGAACATTCTGATACTTCTTTGTATGTAATGACTCCTGAATTTGGAGCAGCAACGCAATTAGAAAAAATTGACATGCTTGATTATGCTGATTTAGTTGCCATCAATAAATTTGATAAGAGAGGCGCTTTAGACGCTGTTAGAGATGTGAAAAAGCAATATATGCGTAACAATAATTTGTGGCATATTCATCAAGATGACTTACCTGTATATGGTACAATTGCATCTCAATTTAATGATCCAGGAATGAATACTTTGTATAAAAGTATTATGGATAAATTGGTTGAAAAAACAGGTGTAGATTTAAAATCTACTATGGAAATCACCAAAGAAATGTCTGAAAAGATATTTGTAATTCCGCCTGCAAGAGTTCGTTATTTATCTGAAATTGCAGAAAGCAACAGAGGTTATGACAAAAAAGTTGATGAACAAGTTGTTGTTGCTCAAAAATTATATGGAATTTATCAAACAATTTTATCGTTAACTAAAAACGAAAGTAATTCGTCATTGCAAGAAACAAAGCAATCTCACCTTATAAAATCAGGATTAAATTCTGATAAAATTTTCTCTCTCGAAATCACTGAAGATGACAAGGAGTTTTTAAAGTTACTCTTTGCTCAATTTGAAAAAATAAAACTGAATTTAAATCCTTATAATTGGGAAGTTATCTTAAACTGGCAAGAAAAGGTTCAGAAATACAAAGACCCTATTTACACGTTTAAAGTTCGTGATAAAGAAATACATATAGAAACACACAGCGAATCGCTGTCACACTCACAAATACCTAAAATAGCATTACCAAAATACCAAGCTTGGGGAGATTTATTGCGTTGGAATTTACAAGAAAACGTTCCTGGAGAATTTCCTTACGCAGCAGGATTGTACCCTTTTAAAAGAACAGGTGAAGACCCAACAAGAATGTTTGCTGGTGAAGGTGGCCCAGAAAGAACGAATCGAAGATTTCATTATGTAAGTTTAGGGATGGATGCAAAACGTCTTTCAACGGCTTTTGATTCTGTTACTTTATACGGAAATGACCCAGGACGCAGACCAGATATCTATGGTAAAATTGGAAATGCAGGAGTTTCAATTTGTTGTTTAGATGATGCTAAAAAATTATATTCTGGATTTGATTTAAGTCATCATATGACTTCGGTTTCTATGACCATAAATGGTCCCGCGCCAATGTTGTTGGGATTCTTTATGAATGCTGCCATCGATCAAAATTGTGAGAAATATATTACAGAAAACAAACTGGAGAAACAAGTTGAAGCAAAATTTCAAGAAATTTATGATTCAAAAGGCTTAGAAAAACCCGTTTACCAAGGAAAATTACCTGAAGGAAACAATGGTTTAGGTTTAATGCTGCTGGGATTAACTGGAGATCTGGTTTTACCTTCTGAGGTTTATCAACAAATAAAAACAAGCACCTTAACACAAGTTAGAGGCACGGTACAGGCTGATATTTTAAAAGAAGATCAAGCACAAAATACCTGTATTTTTTCTACAGAATTCGCCTTAAGATTAATGGGTGATGTTCAAGAATATTTCATTGAAAAACAAGTAAGAAATTTTTATTCGGTTTCTATTTCTGGGTATCATATTGCAGAAGCTGGCGCAAACCCAATTACACAATTGGCATTGACCTTGTCTAACGGATTTACGTATGTTGAGTATTACCTGAGTCGTGGAATGGATATTAATAAATTCGGACCTAATTTATCTTTTTTCTTTTCTAACGGAATTGACCCAGAATATTCAGTGATTGGTAGAGTTGCTCGTAAAATTTGGGCAAAAGCGATGAAAAATAAATACGGCGCAAACCCAAGAGCACAAATGTTAAAGTATCATATTCAGACTTCTGGACGCTCTCTCCATGCACAAGAAATTGACTTTAATGATATTAGAACTACGTTACAAGCTTTATATGCGATTAACGATAACTGTAATTCTTTACATACAAATGCGTATGATGAAGCGATTACGACTCCTACGGAAGAATCTGTAAGAAGAGCCATGGCTATTCAGTTGATTATCAACAAAGAATTAGGATTAACGAAAAATGAAAACCCAATTCAAGGTGCTTTTATAATTGAAGAATTAACCGATTTAGTTGAAGAAGCAGTTTTATTAGAATTCGATAGAATTACAGAACGCGGAGGTGTTTTAGGCGCTATGGAAACGATGTATCAGCGTTCGAAAATTCAGGAAGAAAGTATGTATTATGAGACATTGAAACACAATGGGGAATTTCCTATTATTGGTGTAAATACTTTTTTAAGTTCTAAAGGATCTCCTACAATTCAGCCAGAAGAAGTTATTCGCGCAACAGAAGAAGAAAAACAGTATCAAATAAAAACAAAAGAGCTGCTGAATAACGCAAATCTTGAAAAGGCTGAAAAACAGCTTATAATTTTACAAGAAGCTGCGATTCAGAATGAAAATTTATTTGACAAATTAATGGAAGCGACCAAGGTCTGTTCTTTAGGACAAATTACAAAAGCCTTGTTTAAAGTTGGTGGACAATATAGGAGGAACATGTAAGAAGATAACTAATTAAGTTTTGTAAATTATAATTCAGTCTTCACAGATTTTTAAAACCTGTGAAGACTTGTTTTTATTACTTCTTAAATTTCAACTAAATATTTATAAATCTAGTTTAAAACCGTTTAGTAGTTATTTAAACCTTATAAGTGTTCTTTAAGTCTTAGATTAAAGTTCTTTAATCACTTTAGATCGATTAAACGAGTCTTATATGTATAGAAAAAATATTTTTTCTCTTATTGGAGGTTTAAAGAAATATGACAAATAGTATACGGTTGAGAATTTTAAGTATTCTTTTTATTAATAAGCTCTAAAACTTCTTTGATATAAATCTTTACACATAAAACCAAGCTATTCATCATACAGTTTGATTCTTTTTCTAAATAGTATCAAAAAAATCCAGATAAAACAGCATATGTAGAGATGTTTTTTCTCTTATAGCTTCTATTTTGCTTATTTTTGTAGCTTACGATCCTACTTTTTCAATTTTTGAAAATAAAAAATCAGAGCTTATTTATAGTGGTCTTATTGAAGAGAAAGATAAAATTGAGAACGGCATTCATCTTTGAACAGGCTTGATAGATGCAGAAGGTTTAATGACGGTTATTAATAATTATACTAATTGTCATTCTGCAAAATTAGTAGTTCAAAATAAAATATCTACATAAAGTTGGAATACAACAATTAAATGGAGGTATGGAATACAAAACCTATCGAAATCAGGAGATAATTGTAAATTATTTAATAACCAAGTGCCCTTCGAAGACGAACAGTTTTAAAAAAGTATTGACTGGTATACTTTAGAAAAATAATATAATGGAAAAATATTTAAACGCATTTATAAATTCTTTTATAGGAACAGTAGATTGGACATGGAAGTCTATCATCTTTGAAGTGCCATGGTACACAAATTATTTTTGGGGACTTATTGTTATTTCTCTTTTTGTTTGGTTTTTAGAAATAGCTTTCCCTTGGAGAAAACAACAGGCTATTTTTAGACGTGACTTTTGGTTAGACGTATTTTATATGTTTTCTAATTTTTTCATTTTCTCAATTATCATTAGCGGAGTTTATACCATTTTAGGCTTGCTATTTGGGGAGTTCAGTATCACATCAAAGAGCCTTGCTCTTTTTGACATCTCGCATTGGGCACCTTGGTTGCAGTTATTAGTCTTCTTTATTATACTTGACTTTGTACAATGGTTTACACATGTATTATTACATAAATACAGTTTCCTCTGGAAGTTTCACAAAGTACATCATAGCGTAAAAGAAATGGGCTTTGCAGCGCATTTAAGATATCATTGGATGGAGAATATTTTTTACAAACCACTAAAAACTTTTGGCGTAATGATTATTGGTGGTTTTGAGCCTGAGCAAGCTTATATTGTACATTTTATTACCATTGCAATAGGCCACTTTAATCATGCTAATATTAAAATTACTTGGGGAATATTTAAATATGTATTAAATAATCCGGTGATGCATTTATATCATCATGCATATGAAGTACCTGAAGGAAGAAATGGCATGAATTATGGAATTAGCTTAAGTCTATGGGATTACATCTTTAAAACAAATTACATTCCGGAAGATAGTGGAACCATAGAAATTGGTTTTAAAGGCGATGATAAATTCCCTTCTGGTTTTATAAATCAAAGTTTATATGGTTTTAAAAAGAATCAACAATAAATATATCAATTGTGAAATATCTGGCTTAATAGACAAAAGTTAGGCTATTTTTAATGGATGTTGTATTGATAATAATATTCGAAACCCTTTTTCTCTATATTTTAGGTACTTTTATCACTTAAATATTTAAAGTGAAAAACAAAAAATTAATTAGCAAAGAACTAGAAGCCTTTTACAACAAAGCATCCGAAGAAACTAGACTTGAAAAAGGGATGGGAATTTTTGAGTTCGAACGTATTAAAGAACTCATAGAACTTCATATTTCTAAACCAAATAGCACCATTATTGATGTTGGTGGCGGAACAGGAAAATATTCTGAATGGCTCACAAAAAATGGATATACAGTTCACCTAGTAGAACCTGTTTTAAAGCATATTAAATTGGCTGAAAAAAGAGCTAAAAAACTAAAGAAACCTTTTTCTATTACTATTGGAGAAGCTAAAAAATTGCCTTTTAAAAATGATTCTGCTGACTTGGTTATTTTGCACGGACCTTTATACCATCTACAAAAAAGAGAAGATAGAGTTGCTGCAATTCTAGAGTCTAAAAGAGTACTTAAAAAAGGTGGAATTATTTTAGGTTTCGCAATTAATGCAACTGCTTCTACCGTTGTTGGTTTAATGAATGGAATGCTGCATGCAAACTCATTTTTCGAAATGTGCAAAGAAGAGCTTACCACCGGAACTCATGATGCTCCAAAAGATTTTCCTTTTTTATTAGCAGATGCTTTTTACCACAAACCTCAAGGTTTAAAAGCAGAATTTTTAGAGCAAAACCTGAACTTTATAAACCTTTTTGCAGTAGAAGGAATGATTTGGTTAGACAATGACTATTTTGCAAATATGATCGACAAGAAAAAATCCAAGACATTAAAAGCGTTGCAAAAGCTGACTCAAAATGATGAGTATTTGTTGCCTTTTAGTCCTCATATGATGATTGCTGTGAGAAAATAATTTGGTTTGTTTCTGAACTTAAAAAAAGGAACTTTACTAACTTACGTTGAACTTGATTAAAGATAAAGCAGGTGGAAAAGGGGAAGCATAAAAAAGGTCATTGGATTATTTGTCAGAAATGTAAAGGTCATGGCAAAAAAAGGAAAAGCCTCCGAAAAAAAATACGACTCCAATACCAAACTGGCTTGGATCAATTTAAAAAAACAAATTGTGAAGGAACAACTCCCGTTCTACCTAAAGGTCAACTTCATACGTGCTTGAATTGTAAAGGATCTGGATTAATTAGTTCCTCTAGCCACCTTTTGGCAGACAAAGAAAATTACCCACATATTGCTATTATTGGTGGTGGAATAGCAGGAGTTGCATTAGCTGTAGCTTGCTTGCACCGCGGAATACCATTTACGCTTTATGAACGAGATCGCAGCTTTGATACTCGGTCTCAAGGCTATGGACTCACTTTGCAACAAGGAAGTAAAGCACTTGCGGGATTGGGTATTCTCTCTTTAGAAGCGGGCGTAACTTCTACCAAACATGTAGTGCATACTACAGAAGGAAAAATCATCGGTGAATGGGGAATCAGAAAATGGGGAAGGTCAGATAAAAAAGCAGCACCGAAACGCCAAAATGTGCACATTGCAAGACAATCTTTGCGTTTAGCTTTGCTTGAACAGTTAGGTGAACATAGTTCGGTAAATTGGAACCACCAATTATTGAACTTTAAGGAATCTGAAAATGAAGGTGTAACTCTAAAGTTTCAAGTAAATGATAAGATCAAGATCGCTAAGGCAGATCTTGTGGTTGGAGCTGATGGTATCCGCAGTGCGATGCGAAAACTACTAATTGGTGACGATATTACTCCTTTGCGATACCTCGATTGCATTGTAATTTTGGGGATTTGTCCTTTGAATAATCTAAAAAATATTGAGAGTTCTTTACTCGATTCAGCTACCGTATTTCAAACCGCTAATGGAAATGAGCGGATTTATATGATGCCTTATGACTCAGATACTGTAATGTGGCAACTTAGCTTTCCTATGCCAGAAAAAGAAGCCAGAGAGCTCAGTGCAAAAGGAACAAAAGCCTTGAAAGAAGAAGCATGTCGCAGAACTCAATGGCACAAACCTATTCCTCAAATTTTAGCAGCCACCCAAGAAACTCAAATTTCTGGTTATCCTGTGTATGACCGAGAACTACTCAAGCATGAGTTGTTAGGAAAAGGGACTAAAGTTACACTGATTGGAGATGCAGCGCATCCTATGAGTCCATTCAAGGGTCAAGGTGCAAATCAGGCTTTATTAGATGCCTTATCGTTAGCTCGAGGAATATCAAAAGGATGCAGTTCTTTATCCCAATGGAAGGAAATTGGAATACGAAAAAGTGTGTTAACTGAATTTGAAACTGAAATGTTAGCACGCAGTGGGTCAAAAGTCAAGAGCTCTGCAGAAGCTGCAAAGTTACTGCATTCCGAAATTGTACTTCACGAAAGTAATGGACCAAGAGGAAAGCATCGAAATAAAAAATAAGCTTAGTATTGGGCATAAAAAATGCTCAAAATTATAAATATTTATTACCAATTATCAAATGATGATTGCTCCGAATAAATAATATATATTCATAAAAATGTTTTAACCATTATAACAACAACTATTTTTGTTTCATGAAAAAACAAATTGCGATTATAGGTGGTGGACCATCAGCTTTTTTATTAGCTGCTTTTTTAGACCCTGAAAAATTCATGATTACCATCTACGAAAAAAACAAAACGGCGGGTCGTAAATTTTTAGTTGCAGGTAAAGGTGGTTTTAACTTAACGCATTCAGAAACGATTGAGCAGCTTATAAAACGCTACACAGCAAATGATCTTTTAAACAAATCAGTTCATCATTTTACCAATACTGATTTTAGAGATTGGCTAGATAGCATAGGAATTCCAACATACATCGGAAGCAGTAAAAGAGTCTATCCTAAAGAAGGAATTAAACCTATTGAAGTGCTGAGTGCAATTCTAAAACATCTCAAAGAGAAAGGAGTTATCATAAAACATGAACACACTTTTTCTGATTGGGATGAAAATAATAATCCGATTATTAATAACAAATCGATACAAACCAATTATAGCGTTTTTTCTTTAGGCGGAGGAAGCTGGAAGATTACGGGTTCTGATGGAACTTGGCTCGATACTTTTTCTAAAAAAGGAATTAAAACAAAAGTATTTCAGGCATCAAACTGCGGGTATCAAATTGATTGGAAACCTAATTTTATTAAAAAACATGAAGGAATTCCTTTAAAAAATATTGCTATCTCTTGTAATAATAGTAACCAAAAAGGAGAAGGGGTTATTACGAAATTCGGATTAGAAGGAAATGCTATATACGGGCTGAGTCCACAAATTAGAGAACAGCTCAATAAAAATTCAAAAGCAACTATTTTTATCGATTTTAAACCTTCATTAACATCCGAAAATGTTCTTTCTAAAATAAAAAACTCTACGTATAAAAATACGACTCAAATCTTAAAAAAAGAACTCAAACTAAGTGCTGCTCAGATCGATTTATTTAAAATATATCTTTCTAAAGCGTCTTATTTAAACAAAGCGACCTTAGCAGAAAACATTAAAAAATTTCCTTTAGAAATAATAAATACAGCAACTATAGACGAAGCAATTTCTACTGTTGGTGGAATTGATTTAAATGCAATCTCTGAAAGTTTTGAACTCAAAAAAATATCAAATCAATTTTGCATTGGCGAAATGTTAGATTGGGACGCTCCAACTGGTGGATATCTATTGCAAGCTTGTGCAAGCACTGGTGTGTATTTAGCGAATCATTTAAATGATAATAATTAGCGAAACGAGTTTGTCAAACATTTGAATACCCTACATTCCAAAACCTTAGTTTATCTCCTACTCTTTTTAGGAGCTCTACTCACCTTCTTCTTTCTCTTATTAAAAGGAATCGCATCATCAAAAGTATGCTGTGCTGTTTTGTGGGAAGTTTTATTCTTTTTCCAAGAATTATTTTCTGGCAATAAAACCTGTAATAAATCAGATCGTCCAACTTTTGTTAACGTATTACGAATCCAATCTTTGTTTTCTTTTTTGTACCAAAAGAAAAATTTATGTTGGTCGTCACGCTCCTTTTTTGTTTTCGGCGTTCTTGTTGGCTTTAATGTATACGGATGAAATCCTGAATAATAAATAACCGTTGCCACCGTCATTGGTGTCGGTGTAAATCCTTGCACTTGTTCTAGCTGAAAGCCCATATCTTTCGTTTCTGCAGCTAAATTTGCCATGTCTTCTACCTCACTTGCTGGGTGACTAGAAATAAAATACGGAATCAATTGAAGGTTCAATTTTTTCTTAATATTTATTTTATCAAACCGCTCTTTAAACATGTGAAAATATTTAAACGAAGGTTTACGCATTAACTTTAAAACAGGATCAGAAGTATGCTCTGGAGCCACTTTTAAACGTCCAGAAACGTGCTTTGTCATCACCTCTTCTGTATACGCATCCAACTCTTTTGGATCTGCATTTTTATTAAATTCAGGAACCAACATGTCATGTCTAATTCCACTTCCAATAAACGATTTTTTTATTTTCGGATGTTTATCAACTGCTTGATATAATTCCGTTAAAGGTTTATGAGACGTATCTAAATTCGAGCAAATTACTGGCGAAATACAACTTGGCGCAACACATTTATCACAAATAGATTGTACTTTTCCTTTCATCTGATACATATTAGCAGAAGGTCCGCCAATATCAGATAAATACCCTTTAAAATCTGGCATATTTGCCACTTTATCTATTTCTTTTAAAACCGACTCTTGACTTCTACTCGCAATGAATTTTCCTTGATGTGCAGAAATTGTACAAAAACTACAACCACCAAAACATCCTCTGTGAATGTTGATAGAAAATTTTATCATTTCAAACGCAGGAATTGGTCCACGTTTATCATATTTTGGATGTGGTAAACGTGTAAAAGGCAAATCGAAAGAACCATCAATTTCCTTTTCTGTCATTGTTGGAAAAGGCGGATTAATCACCAATGTTTTACCATCGACGTCTTGTAATATTCTTCTTGCTTTTAATTTATTCGATTCTTGTTCAATTACCTTAAAGTTAGAAGCAAATGTTTTTTTATCCGCTAAACAGGCTTTATGAGAATTTATGGTTACATCTTCCCAATCATTTACAACTGGCAATTTCTCTTCTTTTTGATCAATAAAAACAGCTGTTTGTTTTATATTTTTTAAACTCGAAAACGGCACCCCTTTTTGCAATAACTCTACAATCTCTCGCAAAGGTTGTTCTCCCATTCCATAGACCAACATATCTGCTTTAGACGTTTCTAAAATAGTTGGCAATAACTTGTCAGACCAATAATCGTAATGCGTTACTCGTCTTAAAGATGCTTCAATTCCTCCAATTAAAACTGGAACATCAGGAAATTTTTCTTTTAATATTTTTGAATATACCGAAGTTGCATAATCAGGTCTAAACCCTTTATCTCCATTTGGTGTATAGGCATCTTTATCTCTGCTTTTTTTACTTGCCGTATAATTAGAAACCATTGGATCCATACAACCACCAGTTGCTCCAAAAAACAAACGTGGCTTACCTAGTTTCTCAAAATCTTGCAAATTATCGTTTACACTGGGTTGTGGTACAATTGCCACACGCAAACCATAACTCTCTAAAATACGCCCAATTACTGCAGGTCCAAATGAAGGATGATCCACATAAGCGTCTCCACTAAATAAAATAACATCTAGTTCTTCCCAACCACGAATTTTAACTTCCTTGTTTGTAGTTGGTAACCAATCGGTTAGTTGATGTCTTTTAGTGTTCTCCATATTTTGCAAAAATACCCATTTTAAATGGATTCCAATACTTTTCTAATCATTTCTATCTTTAACATATAATGCAAATTATATGTTAAAAATTGTAACTATTTCTTTGATGACGCGTCTTCTATTTATCTTTAACCGATTTTTCAACCAAAACATATCATGAGAAAAGTATTTATTGCTATTGTATCAATCGCATTTTTGAACAGCTGTGCCACTTTAAATGTTTCTAAAAACAAAAAGGCCTTAATTGCAGTTGCAATTGATTTAAACACTGTTGTAGATGACAAAGTTAAAATTGAAATCAATCCACAAAAAATTAAAGAAGCGTCTATTACATATTACATTCCTGCAATTGTACCAGGAACGTATGCAATGAGTAACTATGGAAGATTTGTTTCTGACTTTAAAGCATTTGATTATGATGGAAATGAATTATCAGTAAAAAAACTAAACGAAAATTCTTGGCAAATTAACAATGCTAAGGAAATGGACAAAGTTTCTTACTGGATAGATGACACTTTTGATTCTGAACTAAAGCACGGAATTTATGTGATGGCTGGAACAAATATTGAGGAAGGAAAAAATTTCTTATTAAACTTACCAGGTTTTATCGGATATTTTAATGGAAAGAAAGAATTCCCTTATGAAATTTCGATAACGCATCCAACAAACTTATATGAAACGTCCTCTTTAATTAATAAAAACACAACAAAAACAGATAATACTAAAGATATTTTTGTTGCTGCTCGTTATGATGAAATTTCTGACAATCCTATTATGTATGCCCCTTTAAATAATGTTAGCTTTATCGTAAACGGAATTGAGGTGAATTTCACAGTATATTCTCCAAACAATTTGCATAAAGCAAAAGACATGGAAGCCGACTTAAAAAAAATGGTGCAAGCGCAAACCAATTTCTTAGAAGGATTTAAAACAACAAATGAATATAATATTTTATTGTATCTTTTTGATTCTAAAGTTTACAAATGGAATAGCTTTGGAGCTCTAGAACACTTATCATCTACAACTGTTGTTTTTCCAGAAAGTTATTCAAAAAAACAATTAGCAGACGGGATGATTAACGGAACAATTTCTCATGAATTTTTTCATATTGTAACTCCCCTTTCTGTGCATTCAGAACAAATTCATTCATTTGACTTTAACAAAGCAGACATGTCTGAGCATTTATGGATGTATGAAGGTATGACAGAATATTTTGCAAATTTATTTCAGGTAAACCAGGGATTGATTTCTGAAAAAGAATTTATTTCTAATATGAAAAATAAAATTACCTCATCAATGAGCTTTGATGACGCCATGTCTTTTACTGAAATGAGTAAGAACATTCTAGACCCTAAGTATGCAAAAAACTATGGGAATGTGTACCAAAAAGGAGCATTAATTGGCATGAGTTTAGACATCATTTTAAGAGAAGAAAGCAACGGAACGTATGGTGTTAGAAATTTGATGTTAGATTTATCAAAAAAATATGGTGCTCAAAAA
>JBNMNZ010000012.1:0-12309 GCA_051276605.1 Polaribacter sp.
TTCTTTTGTAAAAGGAATTAAAGCGCCTATTTTTTTAGCAAAAATCACATCAGAAATAAAAATTAAAAACGACATTTTAAAAATATATAATAATGATTAAAAATATCATCTTCGATTTTGGAGATATTTTTATTAATCTTGATAAGCCTGCTACATATAGAGAAATGGATGAGTTAGGGGTCTCAGAAATTTCTGATGAAATGATTGCTATTTATCACCAATATGAAAAAGGTTTGATGACTACAGATGATTTTATCAACTTTTACCATGATAAATTTGGCATTAAAAAAGAAGATTTAATAAATGCTTGGAACGCTATTTTATTAGATTTCCCTAAAGAGCGTTTAGATTTCTTAAAAGAAATATCAGCAAGTAAAAAGTATAGATTATTCTTGTTAAGTAACACAAATGACCTACATATAAAGTGGGTTCAAAATTCTGTAGGAGAGGTTTTTTTCCAAGAGTTTAAAAACAGTTTTGAGCAGTTTTATCTATCACATGAAATTAATCTTAGAAAACCAGATTCAGAAATCTATGAATTTGTTTTAAATGAAAATAATTTAATTGCTGATGAAACTTTATTTGTTGACGATTTAAAAGAAAATACAGATTCAGCTCGTAAATTAGGAATCCATGTTTGGAATTTAATTCCGAAACAAGAAGATGTTATAGAATTGTTGACTAAAATTAAAATGAATTGATTTACCTTCTCTTAAGCATCCTTTTTTCATCGGGTATATTTGTTATTTTTAAATACTTTGGCATTTATAAAGTAGATACTTTTAAAGCAATATTTGTAAATTATATTGTAGCCCTCACAATAGGGTTTTCTTTTGCAGAGAAAAGTTTTTCTGTCTTAGAAATACCAAATCAGCCTTGGTTTTTAGGAGCTGTTTTTTTAGGAGGTTTGTTTGTTTCTATCTTCTTTGTAATGGCAATGACTGCTCAAAAAAATGGAGTTTCGGTGGCTTCTGTTGCAGGGAAAATGTCTGTAGTAATTCCTGTTTTATTTGGTGTTTATCTGTATAATGAATCTGTTACAATTTTAAAAATAGTAGGAATTATAATTGCTCTATTCGCAGTTTATTTAGCATCTGTAAAAGAGGTGAAAACAACTCATAAAAAGGTAAGTTTATTATTTCCTATTTTATTGTTTTTTGGCTCTGGAGTAATAGATACCACCTTAAAATATATTGAAGTTACGTTTGTGCCAAAAGAAGAAGTTGCTATTTTCTCTGGAAGCTTATTTGGAATTGCCGGTTGTTTTGGCTTGATTGTTTTATTGATTAAAGCGATTAAAAAAAGAAGCCCTTTTGGTGTTAAAAATATCATTGCAGGTGTTGCTTTGGGAGTGCCTAATTATTATTCAATTGTATTTTTAATTAAAGCTTTGCAAACCGAAGGCATTGAAAGTTCAACATTATTTACCATTAATAATGTAGGGATTGTAATCGTTTCTACATTGATAGGTATTTTATTATTTAAAGAACAATTTAGCTTCAAGAATAAAATTGGAGTTGCTTTAGCTATTGTTGGAATTGTAATTGTAGCTTTGGCTTAATGGAAAAAGATAGTTACAAAACAATTACAAAAGCATCTGAAGAAACTCTGTTTAAGGATAGGAATAGTAAGTTTTTTGGGTATGCCTTTCCTGTTTTACATGAAGATGACGTTAAAGAATCTATAGACTTATTAAAGAAGAAACACCATGCTGCGCGTCATTTTTGTTATGCATATCAAATAGGAGTGGAGCAGATAAAATTTAGAGCTAATGATGACGGAGAGCCTAATAATTCTGCTGGAATGCCTATTTATGGGCAAATTCAATCTTTTGAAGTCACCAATGTTTTAATTGTTTCTGTTCGTTACTTTGGAGGTACAAAATTAGGCGTTGGAGGTTTGATAAATGCTTATAAAACATCAGCACAAATTTCTTTAGAAGCATCAGAAATTATAGAAAAAACAATTGATATTTTCTTTGAACTGAATTTTCAATACGATGTAATGAATAAAGTAATGAGAATTATTAAAGAAAAAAACTTAACTATTGTTAGTCAAAAATTAGAGTTAGATTGTGAGTATATGATTTCCATCAGAAAAAAAGAGGCACAAGCAATTTTTGAGGTTTTTGATAATCTTTATAAGGTTGATATTAAAACTTTGGAGTAAAATTTAATTTTACTTGAAAAAGAAAGTTTTTGAATAAAAGCACATTAAAAACCTAAACTCTCTAATAAATAATCTGGGCATCTTGTTGGTTTACTAGTTTTCATATTCATAAAAGCTAAAACAGAATTTCCTGTACAAACAATTTCATCATTTTGATTTGTTACGATATAGTCAAACTCAATCTTTACCATTGGTTTCTTCTTTAAAAAAGTTTCAATGGTTAAAATATCGTCATACAAGGCGGATTTAATAAAATTACATTTTAATGAAATTACGGGAAGCATTATTCCACTGATTTCCATATATTTGTATGTAACTCCTAAATTCCGAAGCCATTCGGTTCTGCCCAATTCGAAAAATTGCGCATAATTTCCATGGTAAACAACCCCCATTTGGTCAGTTTCAGAATATCGAACTCTTGTTTTTGTAGATGATTTTTTCAATAGATAATTTCCTTAAATTTCGGGTTATGATACATAAAAAATAGTTAGTAATCAATAGCAATTTGATTTTTTTATCCTGTTTTTTATTCACACTTTTGTAAGGCTCTAGAAAATTAAAGAATAAAGGCGTTTTTTTGCCAAAATAAGAACTTATAATTCCTCACGTTAATAAATGAATTTCACTGCAGAATCGGTTTGGACAGATTGTCTCTCTTTTATAAAGGATAATATTAAGCCTCAAGCTTACAAAACATGGTTTGAGCCCATAAAACCTGTAAAACTTTCTGGAGAAGCATTAACAATTCAAGTGCCAAGTAAATTTTTTTACGAATGGTTAGAAGAGCACTATATTAAATTATTACGTGTTGCATTAGTTAGACAATTAGGGAATGAAGCCAAATTGATTTATGATGTTAGGATGGAAAACAACTACAGCAGTAATAGGCCTCAGACTGTAAAAATACCAAGTTCTAACAGAGATCCATTAAAGCCTCAAAGAGTTACTGTACCCTTAGAGTCTAGTAAAAGAGAATTAAGAAATCCTTTTATAATTCCAGGTTTACAGAAAGTAAAAATTGAATCTCAATTAAATGCGAATTACAGTTTTGTAAATTTTATTGAAGGAGATTCTAACAGATTAGCACGATCTGCAGGTATGGCAGTTGCCAATAAGCCTGGAGGAACGTCTTTTAATCCGTTATTAATTTATGGTGGAGTAGGTTTAGGAAAAACACATTTAGTACACGCAATTGGTGTTGATATCAAAGATAAATATCCAGACAAAACAGTTTTATATATTTCTTCAGAGAAATTTACACAACAGTTTATTGATTCTGTAAAATCGAATACAAGAAACGATTTTATTCATTTCTATCAAATGATTGATGTTTTATTAATCGATGATGTTCAATTTTTATCTGGTAAAGCAGGTACACAAGATGTATTCTTCCATATTTTTAATCATTTACATCAAAATGGAAAACAGGTTATTTTAACTTCTGACAAAGCACCTGTAGATATGCAAGATATTGAGCAACGATTATTATCTCGTTTTAAATGGGGATTATCGGCAGAGTTACAAGCACCAGATTATGAAACAAGGATTTCTATCTTACAAAATAAATTATATAGAGATGGTGTGGAAATGCCAGAAGAAATTGTAGAATATATTGCTAAAAACATAAAATCTAACGTTAGAGAGTTAGAAGGAGTTATAATTTCTATGATTGCACAAGCTTCATTTAACAGAAGAGAATTTTCTATTGAATTGGCAAAACAGATTGTAGATAAATTTGTAAAAAACACCAAAAAAGAAGTTTCTATCGATTATATTCAAAAAGAAGTTTCTAAGTATTTTGACATGGATGTTGCTACTTTACAGTCCAAAACTCGTAAAAGACACATTGTACAAGCGCGTCAATTAGCGATGTTTTTTGCAAAAAGATTAACTAAAACATCTTTGGCAAGTATTGGTAATCAAATTGGACAAAGAGATCATGCTACAGTTTTACACGCTTGTAAAACAGTTGACAATCTTTCCGAAACGGATAAACAATTTAGAAAATACGTTGACGATTTAACGAAGAAGTTAACCTTCTAAAAATTTCATTTTATAATGATAAAAGTACTAATGGTTTGCTTGGGGAATATATGTCGTTCGCCACTAGCAGAAGGTATTTTACAATCAAAAATAAATGCTAATGAAGTTTTTGTAGACTCAGCAGGAACCGCTGCATATCATGTTGGTAACCTTCCTGATAAACGCTCAATTGAAGTTGCTAGCCACTACGGAATCAATATAACAAACCAAAGAGCAAGAAAATTTACAGTTAGAGATTTTGATACTTTTGATTTTATCTATGCGATGGATGAGAGCAATTATCAAAATATATTGCTATTAGCAAGAGATAACAAAGATGAAAGTAAAGTGCAAATGATTTTAAATGAAACATATCCTCATCAAAATTTAAATGTTCCAGATCCATATTATGGAGGAAATCAAGGTTTTGAGAATGTGTATACAATGTTGAATGAAGCTTGCGAAATCATCGCAAATAAAATTTCTTAAAAATTTAAAAAATGATAGGTAAACTCTATTTAATTCCGACAACTCTAGGTGAGACAGAACCTTTAGAAGTAATGCCCTTATCTGTGAAAAAAGTGGTAGAGCAAATAGAGTACTATATTGTTGAAAATGAGAAATCTGCTAGAAGGTTTATCAAAAAAATATCACCCAAAAAACAACAGAACTCTTTACAGATTATGTTGTTAGATAAATATGCAGAAGAATTAGAAACCAATACATATTTAGACGTTTGCCACCAAGGAATCAATGTTGGTTTGTTGTCTGAAGCAGGAGTTCCTGCAGTTGCAGATCCAGGCGCAACAATCGTGAAATTAGCGCATCAAAAAAATATACAAGTGGTTCCTTTAGTAGGGCCATCATCCATTTTAATGGCAATGATGAGTTCTGGAATGAATGGACAAAATTTCGCATTTAATGGTTATTTGCCTATTGATAAAGGAGATAGAAAGCGAGCAGTAAAAGATTTAGAAAAGTTATCTCAGGATAAAAATCAATCTCAAATTTTTATAGAAACTCCATATAGAAATGAAAAAATGTTTGCAGATTTAAAAGCCGCATTATCACCAACAACTTATTTATGTATTGCTGCAGATATTACTTTGCCATCGGAATACATAAAAACAATGATGGTAAAAGATTGGAAACATCAGCAGCCAGATTTACATAAAAAACCAGCTATTTTTATTATTCAAAAGTAATTATGCTTGTGCTTTTCTGTCTGCTATAATATTAGAAACGTCGTAGCCTGCAAATTTTTTCAAATATACTTGAATAGAAGATCCATAGGCATCAGAAAATGTTTTTGTTCCATTACTTCGTAAGAATTTTTTTACATTTCCTGCGCCACCTAAATGTGCAGCAGCTAAAATTCCTGATTCTGTAATTTCAATTCCGTTGATGGTTTTTCCAACAGAGCGTTTAATGTCCTTTCTTAAAATCCATTTATTTACTTTACACAAAGCGGTAAATGCTCTTTCTTGTAATTCAGGATCTTGTAAAAAACCTTCAGTATCATAAATCTCAAATCTCTCCAGAGTCGTTCTTCCAAATTGATATTTTCCTAAATAACCTAAGGTGTTTATGACTGTATAATTTCCTTGCGATTCTTTAAAGGCTAGTGCTTGTTTAAAAGCAACAAAATTATTTTGTAAATAAGGAATGTTGTACTCTAAAAACTCAGGATACGCTTTAGTGTTATTTTCTTTCAATTTCGTATTGATAGAAATTGCGTTTACAAACAGTAAAAGAACACTCGTAAAAAATATAAACTTTTTGATAATTATAATTTTTATGTTTTGCGGTTGCAAATTTATAACATTATTATGATGTAATTGACAATCAGAGAGTTAATTTAATAAAAATTGTAAATAATCTTGTTAAAAGGTGTTTTCTTAATGGTTTTTAATAACTATAACAGTTCTTTTTGTGATATAAATAATTGAAGACTCTATTCTTTAAAGAATTGATTATTATCTATTTACACCTTGTTTATTTAACCAAATATGATATTTAGCAGCATTTCTATTATGTTGTGAAAGTGTTCTTGCAAAGGCATGATATCCTAACTTGTCAACGTTTGCGCACATGTACATGTACTTATGTCTCGCTGAATTTAAGACTGCATCGATAGAAGAAATATCTGGCATTGCGATTAAAGTTGGTGGTAATCCTTTTTTTCTATAGGTATTATAAGGTGAAATTATTTGTAAATCTGCAGTTAAAACTCTTTTTACGACATAATCTTGACCCTTAATTTCTTTAATGCAATAAATAATTGTCGGATCAGCTTGCAAAGGCCAATCTTTTTTTAACCTATTTAAATACAAACCAGCAACAATTGGACGTTCATTTATTTTTGCAGTTTCTTTTTGAACGATCGATGCTAAAGCAATAACTTCACTTATAGACATTTCTAAAAATTTTGCTTTTGCTACTCTATTAGAGTTCCAAAATCGATTGTATTCAGTTAGCATTTTATCTCTAAAATTTGTCGCAGAAATAGTCCAATAAAATTGATAACTATTAGGGATACAAATCTGTAATACTGATTTTTTTGTCAATTTATTTGTAGATAAAAATTTTTCATCAGTAAACGAGTTTAAGATTGAAATAGAGTCAGTTTCTAATTGTTCTGCAATTCTACCAGCTAATTTTTCTAGAGTATCTTGATTGTTAAAGGATACTTTTATAGGGGTTTGATTACCACTTCGAAGCATATTAACAACATCGTTATTAGACATGCCTTCTTTTAAAATGTATCTACCAGTTTTAGGTTTCGAATATTTTTTCTTTTTTGCAACTAAAAGAAAACTTTTTGGATGGTTAGAGAATTTAGCTATTTTTTTTTCTACTTCTAATAAGTTATCTGTTGAGTATATAAAAAGTACGGTCTTCTTAGTAATTGCTTTTCCGAATATTTTTTGATGGTAGTTATATCCTAAGATTCCACCAATTAAAAGAACGGTCGCTACAACAGTGTATATAAATTTTTTATTCAATGTTTCTTTGGTTTTTTTAGAGATACGAAACTACTCTTTTCTTAACTGAAATAAGACTTCGTCCTTAAATTTTCCTTCGGACAAAATCCAATCTTTTTTTACACCCACTTCTTCAAATTTATGTTTTTTGAATAATGCTAAACTTTTAGAATTACTGGATGTAATGTTTGCATACAATTGATGTAATTGTAAATGAGAAAAAGAATAGTTTATTAAGATTGACAAAGTTTCAGAAGCAAATCCTTTCCTTTCGAAATAAGGATGAATTAAAATACCAATCCCTGCTCTTTTATGCTGTGGGTTAAAGTCAAACAAATCAATCATGCCAACTTGTTTTTTTGTTGATTTTTCTTCTATTAAAAAACGTAGCTGTTTACTTTCGTAAATATCTAGATGTGCATTTTCTAAATACTGCCTTAAAATATATTTTGAAAACGGAGTTTGTGTATGGCTGATTTCCCAAAAAGATTCATTATTTTCTATTTGATATAGAAAGTCTAAATCTTCTGGTTCTAAAGCACGTAAAATAATATGTTCCCCTTTAAGTATTTTCATTAAATAATTATATTTCCTTTAAAAACAAATTTAGCAGGTCCTTTTAAAGATACGTTTTTATAAGTTCCTTTTTCTTCTGTAAACGAAACTTCCAAAAAACCGCCTTCTACTTGTAAAGAAACTAAATTGCTTTTTGTTTTATTGGTTTTATGCATGGCGATTGCAACTGCTGTGACCCCTGTTCCACAAGCCATTGTTTCATCTTCCACACCTTTTTCATAGGTTCTAACTCTAAAAGTAACATCATCTATTTGTTGCACAAAATTCACATTACTTCCTGGATCTGGGTAACTATTTCTAATTTCTTTTCCTTTTTCAAAAACAGGATACTCATCTAAGTCAGGGACAATTTCTACATGATGTTGTGTGCCTGTATATATAAAAATTGAATTTTTACTTACTTCTATTTCTGTAACATCTATCATCTGTAAAGAGATAATATCATTTTCTATTTCTGCAAAATGAGTACCATCAAAAGCTGAGAAAGTAGTTTCTTCTTTTATAATATCTAATTTTTTTGCAAATGCAACAGCACATCTAGCTCCATTTCCACAGAAAGTTTGACTACCATCAGCATTAAAATAGATCATTTTAAAATCAAAATTTTCATCATTCTCAATTAAAATAATTCCATCTGCACCGACACCAAAATGTCTGTCAGTTATATGAGCGATAATATCAGTATTACCTTTTTTGAAGATCTTTGACCGATTATCGATCATTACAAAATCGTTTCCTGTTCCTTGATATTTGTAAAAAGTCAAATTCATAGCACAAAGATACTAATTTCAAGAACAAATATAGTTTGTTAAAAGTGGGTTAAAATCAGTTAAAAGTAAGTTAAACAGATTTTTTGAGAATGTTTAAAATGTATATTTGACCTATTAAAATAAAAATTATGAAGAAATTTTTCAGTTTATTAGGAATGGCAGTTTTAGGAGGAGCACTTACTTTAGGTGGTTATAAAATGCTATTTAATGATACCATAATTATAGAAAGAACTGCGCCTGAAAAAATGCAAACAGTACAAACAAATTATACGCCTGTATTTAATACAAATTCAACTGCTATTGCAGCAGCGGCAATAGATTTTACATTAGCTGCAGAAAAATCTTTAAACGCTGTTGTACATGTAAAAAATACAGCAATTAGAACACAGAAAAATCCTTTTGCAGAATTATTTTACGGAAACGGAAGCGGTACAAGAAAATTTGAACAAGTAGGAACAGGTAGTGGAGTTATTATTTCTTCGGATGGTTATATTGTTACCAATAATCATGTTATAGATAGTGCAAGCGAAATTGAAATCACCTTAAATAATAAAAAAAAATATAAAGCAGAATTAATTGGTACAGATAAAGAGAATGATATTGCTTTGTTAAAAATCAATGCAGAAACGGATTTGCCTTATGTTCCTTTTGCAAATTCGGATACGATAAAAGTAGGTGAGTGGGTTTTAGCTGTTGGTAACCCTTATAACCTAACATCTACAGTAACTGCAGGAATTGTTAGTGCTAAAGGAAGAGATTTAGAAGGCAATACAGCAATTGATTCTTTTATACAGACGGATGCAGCAGTAAATCCAGGAAATAGTGGGGGTGCCTTAGTAAATACAAAAGGAGAATTAGTAGGAATTAATACTGCAATTTCATCTAAAACAGGTTCTTTTGTTGGATATTCATTTGCTGTTCCATCTAACATTGCAAAGAAAATTATAGACGATTTATTAGAATATGGCGTTGTACAAGAAGCTGTAATTGGTATTCGTTTTTCACCAGTTGATAATGATAAAATTGCTGGTGTAAGAATTGTTGGAGTAGAAAAAGGGCAAGGTGCAGCAAATGCGGGATTGCAAAAAGAGGATGTAATTGTACAAGTAAACAATGTAAAAATCACTAAATTTTCTGAATTAAGAGGTCAGCTAACAGCAAAAAGACCCGGGGAATTTGTAAAAATTACAGTAGATAGAAAAGGTGAATTCTTGACCAAAAGTGTAAAATTAAGTAAGAAAGTAAAAAGTTTTATTTCTAAAGCGTTTAATTGGGAATTGAAGGATGTATCAAAAGAGGAATTAAAGAAGAAGAAGATTAAAAATGGAGTTAAGATTATTAATACTGGTGAAAGAGAATCTAAAGAAAGTTTAAAGAATTTTATCATCACAAAAATTAATAATGAAGAAATAGAAACGGCAGACCAGGCTTTAATAATCTTAGAAAGTGTTGCGCAAAGCAGATCTTCTATAGTTATTGAAATGATAAATACGGATGGAGAAAAGGAAAGACTTAGCTTCAGGTAAATAGAAATTTTAAAAATTAAAAATTCTGATATTTTATCAGGATTTTTTTTTGGATTAAAAACTTTTAACGAAATCGATTTCGTATTTTCAAAAAAAGAAATACTTTTGCACTTATTAAAAAAAAATAGTAACACAACTATGTCAACAAATTTAGATTACGAAAAAGAAGTTGCATCACAAGCAAAAACAAGAAGAGCAACTGTAGAGTTTATTAATATTGTAAACGATTTATGGTATGATAAATCTATAGAATTAGTCTTGTTTAGAAATCCATTAGTAGATAAGAGAGCTAGTGAAGTTTTAAACTTAATTAATTATGCTAAAGAATTTGTAAATAAACCCATTACAATTTTAGATGCTTTAAGTATCGCAAAAGCAATACAGCAAATAGATTTACCATCATCAAAATTAGATATTGGTAAATTAGCTTACGAATGTCATTTAAGTCCAAAAGAATGTTTAGACAAAGTTGCCTTTGTTAAAAAGCAATTAAGAAATGTTACAGATTTTAAAGACATTACACCTAAAGATGTTGTGTTATATGGTTTTGGTAGAATAGGGCGCTTGTTAGCAAGAGAGTTAATGACAAAAATGGGTAAAGGTTCTCAATTAAGGTTAAGAGCAATTGTAACTCGTGGAGAAATTACACAATCTGTTTTAGAAAAAAGAGCCTCATTATTAAGTATAGATTCAGTTCATGGAGATTTTTTAGGAACCGTGCAAACAGACATAGAGAATAAAGCGTTAATTATAAATGGTACAACTGTTTTTGTGATTTCGGCAAAGAATCCTGAAGACATCGATTACACCGTTTATAATATTAATGACGCTTTAATTATTGATAACACGGGCGCTTTTAGAGATGATGTTGCATTAAGTAGACATCTAAAATCAAAAGGAGCGAGCAAGGTTTTATTAACGGCTCCAGGAAAAGGGATTCCAAACATTGTACATGGTGTAAACCATAAACAACACAATCCAGATATAGTAGATATTTTCTCTGCGGCATCTTGTACAACCAATGCAATTTCACCCGTTTTAAAGGTTTTAGAAGATAATTTCGGAATTAAAAAAGGACATTTAGAAACGATTCATGCTTACACAAATGATCAGAATTTGGTCGACAATATGCATGATAAAGACAGAAGAGGAAGAGCTGCAGCTTTAAATATGGTTATTACAGAAACCGGTGCAGGCAAAGCAGTAGCAAAAGCAATACCCGAATTAGAAGGAAAGTTAACATCAAATGCAATTAGAGTTCCTGTGCCAAATGGATCTTTAGCTATTTTAAGCTTGCAATTAAGAGTTCCTGTTACAACAGATGCAATAAATTCAATCATGAAAAAGTATGCTTTAGAAGGAGACTTGGTAGAGCAAATTAAATATTCTTTAGATACTGAATTAGTTTCTTCAGATATAATTGGTACAACAGCACCTTCAATTTTCGATAGTACGTCAACTATAACAGATAAAGAAACGATTGTAATTTATGTTTGGTACGATAATGAATATGGGTATTCTCATCAAGTAATGCGTTTGGCAAAACACATTGCAAAAGTTAGACGTTTCACGTATTATTAGAAAACAGACATCATCAATTTATATATCTAAACCCAAAACATATTATTGTTTTGGGTTTCTTTTTTTTAGAAGCTATTTCCTGCTTTCACTGCTTGCTTTTTGTTTATGTTTTAGAATAGGACATGGTTTCAATTAGGGCTAATTCTACTTAAAAATTTGCAGCAAAATTAAAGACCTTTTAAATTTTTAATATGCTTATATAAAGACGCGTTGTAAAACCTAAATTAATTATTTCTTAAAAACAGCACAATTATAAGTCTGATATGCTAATCGTATAAACTTTTCCTTAACTTAGCATTCGATTATAAAAAAAATATAAAAATTAAACTTCTAATAATCACAATGCTCTTTTTTACTATTTCAACGAAGTTACAAGAAACTTTACCCTCCTATCAAATTCGAAATATGGAAGAAAACTATTCAGCTCAAAACACAATGGCAAGAATGGTAGATGGTTCAGGATTCAGATATTATTTTATACAACAGGTTTGCGAGCAGAATATTTAGCATATTAACCGAAAATAGAAGCTAGAAATAATCAAGAAAACATAAATCATTTGCATGATTTATCGAATATAATGTTGCGTTTGACAGAATGGATTTCAAGCAAAAAACAGAAAAAGACAAAATGAAGTTTGAAGAGATGAGAAAACAAACACTTTTAAATATTCAACTGTTAAG
>JBNMNZ010000013.1:0-12256 GCA_051276605.1 Polaribacter sp.
TGACCAGATCTAATTAAAAAAGGTCTGTAGATTTCAATTCCGTTTACATATACCAGGTTTTCATCAAAATTACCACCTCTAACATTGTACTGTGTGCTTAATTCATTGTTGTTACTTACGCCAGGTAACGTCATTAATACGTTTTCTACGCCTGCATTTGGACCGATAATATTTTTAGCTTTTCTAACATCTATATTTGTGATTCCTTCAGCTCTTTTTCTATTGTCTTTAATAACAATTTCATCTAATTGTTCTGTTTTTAAAGTTAAGATAGGAGAGAAGCGAACTGTATTTCTACTGTTTGCCGTAATTTTTTTTGTAAAAGTCCGATAAGAAACATGACTGAAAATTAAATTAATTTCTTTTTTAAAAGGAATTCTTATTTGATAGTTTCCACCTTTGTCGCTTACAGTTCCTGTATTTCCAAACTTTATTGACACTTTTTCTATAGGTTCTTTCTTAATATTTTTTACAGTACCTTTTAGGATAGTGGTTTTTTGGGCTACTAGAAGACTTGGTAATAGTAACAAAAAGAAGAATATTTTTTTCACAAAAATTAGTTTATTTGTTTCTTAAAGAACGTTGCAGAAAGCGCATTCGTATTTCCTACATTGTCTGAGACTACAATTTTAAAGATATGTTTGCTACCAACCAATTTTTTATCGCTAAAATTATACGTTAAAATTCTTTTTTTATGATTGTATTGCATTAAAACCCATTTTCCATCAATAGTTGCTCTGAAGTTTTTAATACCAGAATCAATATCGGCAATTCTTACTTTTAGCGTTTTAGAATTTGAAAGCCATTGTTGATCTTTAAAATACAAGAACTCTAGGGTAGGTTTTTTGCTATCGCTAAGTAAAGTATAATTGCCTAAAGTTTTTGTAGTAATAAAAAAGGTACTGTCTTTTTTTCTTGTAGAGACATATCTTGGGTATTTTGGGTACTCGATATTTGCAATATATAAGAATTGTTTTTCAGCTTCAGAATACTTAGAAACATTAAAAGTTAATGTAAATTTTTTATTAAGAGGAATAGTTGGTGTATGAATTTTAGCGATTTCTTTATCAACTATAAAATCTAAATACACATCTTCATAAAATGTTCTTTTAGGAAAAGCAACTGTTACATTTTGTTGCTTAAACTTATTAAATTTTTTAGCAATTACTTTATATGCTGTTGTATCCTTTTGTTCTGTAAAAATGGCATTACTTTCTTTTCCTGCAACTGGAAATGTCAAAGAACTTTTGTTTCCTTCAAAATCTTTTGCAATAATTTCTATTGTATAATTTAAATTCTTTTGAATGTTAATTTTTCCATCATTTATCAAATCTTCATAAGTAGATAATTTATTGGAAGAAACTTTATGTGTTTTTTGATAGCGTCTTTTGTATTTTTTATAATGTGTATAATCAATATGTAAGTTTAAAAATTTACTTTCCGAAAATGAAAAGGTTTCTAAATCATGATAATAAGAACGTTGCCCATTTACCAACATCTCTAAACTGTAAACTCCGTTCTTATTTGGTGCTTTGTTAAATCGGTCAAAAACATTTACTCCAAAACCAATCAAGCTACTTGCAGTAATTCTGTCAGCAATATATTTACCGATACCAATATTTTTAATGGGTATTTGAAAATTTTTTCTTTGTTGATTAATTCTAGCATCAGAACTTAAAGCATAGACTTTTAAAGCTTGAAAAGTTGGAGCTGTAGTGTCTTCAACTTTCACTCCAAATAAGAGTGGATTTATAACATGTTCTGTTTCTGTGTCTCTAATTTCATAATGTAAATGTGGTCCTCCAGAACCTCCGGTATCTCCAGAATAAGCAATTATCTCTCCTTTTTTTACAGAGAATTTATCTTTTTTGAAATATAAATTTCCAGTAGTATAATTTTCTTTTTTGTATTGAATTGATTTTACATGTTTTTCAATTTTATCAGCAAATTTACTTAGGTGCCCATAGACAGATGTAAATCCATTTGGATGCGTAATATAAATCGCTTTTCCATACCCAAATTGTTGCACTTTTATTCTAGAAATATAACCATCTGCAGTTGCTAAAACATTTAAGCCTTCTTTACCTTGCGTTTTAATATCTATACCTGCATGAAAATGATTGCTGCGTAATTCACCAAAAGAACCAGACAATAGAATAGGAATATCTAAAGGTTCTATAAAATAATCTTTAGGATATTTTTCTTGAGAAAAACATAAAATATGAAGTAATAAAATTGAGGATACTAGTAGTTTTTTCAAATTGCAATAATTATTATTTCGGTAAAAATAGTGAAAATCATTGTTTCTGTAATTTGTTTATTTTCAGTGAATTAGTAAATAAGTGATAAAATGTTGTAAAGTTTGAAACAGAATGTTAACTTTGTAGAGATAGTTTATTCTAAAATGTAAGATGAGTAATACACTTGAAGTAATTCATTTACTGGAAGATAAGTTGAAAACACTTCTTTCTAATTATGATTTTTTAAAAAAAGAAAATCAAATTTTGCTTCAAAACAACACAACATTACAGAATCATCTTTTAGAAAAAGAGCAAAAATTAGGAATTCAAAAAAAAGAATTTGATATACTTAAAATTGCCAAAACTATCGAAGGCAGCAGTACTAATACAAAAGATACAAAACTGAAAATAAATGCATTGGTAAGAGAAATTGATAAATGCATTGTTCAGTTACAAGAATAAAGTTCTTTTAATTGTGGAAAAACTAAAGATTAATATCGTTATTGCAGGTAGAACTTACCCTTTAAGTGTCAACAACACTAAAGAAGAAGAAGGTATGCGTAAAGCTGCAACAGCAATTAATAATTTAATTTCTATGTATGAGCAAAATTATGCAGTTAGCGATAAACAAGATGTTTTAGCAATGTCTGCATTGCAATTTGCATCTAAATTAGAAATACTATCTTTGGATAAAAATGACACAAAAGAAGAAGAAATAGAAAAACTAAATGAACTTACTAATTTAGTAAGTTCTCATTTAAAATAAGTTCATTAAAATACATTAACAACACACTGCCTACGTTAGTAATTGTTTATTAAACTCAACACTATTCTATTATGAAGGATGAGTCTTAACTACAAAAGCATGCCATAAGTATTGAACTTGCTTCAATATTTAAATGGATCCTTGAAGAGTTAGTTAGTCCTATAAATGTCATTTTGGAGTTTAAAAACCCAACTAGTGTAGGCTTTTTTTTATATTAAATTTAAATTATGGAGGATATGATACTTCCCATTATATTGGGAGTTTTAGTAGGAGGAGTAGTTATAGGGTTTATTATCTTTAAATTGTTAGAGAAATCGAAAGGAAAAAAGAGACTTAACACGACTAGAAAAGAGGCTGCGGCTATTTTAAAGGAAGCTAAAATTGATGCAGAATCAGTAAGAAAAGATAAAATTTTACAAGCTAAAGAAAAGTTCATTGAACTGAAATTTGAGCATGAAAAAATAGTTTTATCAAGAGAAAAAAAGATTTCTGATGTAGAAAAAAGAATTAGAGATAGAGAATCTAAAGTTGCTTCAGAATTTGATAAGAACAAACGTTTAAATCAATCTTTAGAGCAAAAAGAAAAAGACTACAATTTTAAGCTAGATTTTTTAGAAAATAAAGAAAGTGATCTTGATGCAATGCACAAGCGTCATGTTGATATGCTTGAGCAAATTTCTGGTTTATCTGCAGACGAAGCTAAGAAAGAACTAGTAACCTCTTTAAAAGAAGAAGCTAAATCGGAAGCGATGGCTTTTGTACAAACTTCTATAGAAGAGTCAAAATTAACAGCAGAACAAGAAGCTAGAAAAATTATTTTAGGTACAATACAAAGAGTGGGTGTTGAGCAAGCTGTAGAAAATTGTGTTTCTGTTTTTAATCTCGAGTCTGATGACGTTAAAGGTAGGATTATTGGTAGAGAAGGACGTAATATTAGAGCTTTAGAGGCTGCAACTGGTGTTGAAATTATTGTTGATGACACTCCAGAAGCAATTATTTTATCTTGTTTTGATCCTGTTCGTAGAGAGATTGCACGTTTAGCAATGCACAAATTGGTTACTGATGGAAGAATTCACCCAGCAAGAATTGAAGAAGTTGTTAAGAAAACTGAAAAACAAATTACACAAGAAATTATAGAAGTTGGTAAAAGAACTGTTATAGATTTAGGTATTCATGGTTTGCATCCAGAATTGATTAAAATTGTTGGACGTATGAAATACCGTTCTTCTTATGGCCAAAATTTATTACAGCACTCGCGTGAAGTTTCAAATCTTTGTGGAATTATGGCTTCTGAAATGGGCTTAAACGCAAAACTAGCCAAAAGAGCTGGTTTATTACACGATATTGGTAAAGTTCCAGAATCAGAAAGCGAGCTTCCTCACGCACTCTTAGGGATGCAGTGGGCTGAGAAATATGGTGAAAAAGAAGAGGTTTGTAATGCGATTGGAGCTCACCATGATGAAATAGAAATGAAGAGTTTATTGTCACCAATTGTACAAGTTTGTGATGCAATTTCAGGTGCAAGACCAGGTGCAAGACGTCAAGTATTGGATTCTTATATTCAACGTTTAAAAGATTTAGAAGAAATCGCTTTTGGTTTTACAGGTGTTCAAAAAGCTTATGCTATTCAAGCAGGTCGTGAATTACGTGTGATGGTAGAAAGTGGCAAAGTAAGTGATACGAAAGCTGCTGAATTATCATTCAATATTTCTCAAAAAATCCAAAATGATATGACGTATCCAGGTCAAGTAAAAGTTACAGTAATTAGAGAGACAAGAGCTGTTAATGTGGCTAAATAAAAAAAGCCCATCATAATCTTCCCGAAGGGAAGAAATACTCAAGCGAATAAAATAATTATAAAAATCCTGCATTTCTAATGCAGGATTTTTTTTAATAAATGTTTTTCATTCAGGGTAAGCAGGAATCTATAAATCAAAAAGTAGATTCGAAAATGCAAGAATTATAGGATTCACCAAATGATTGTTGAAAAATTTTCCTTAGTAAGCATCCCTTCCCAAGTTTATATTTACCAAAACCGAAATAGAAACACTAAGATGGGTTTTTATTTTCTCGGATGAAAAGTCTCTACAACTTCTTTCAAGTAACTCGCATCTAAATGCACATAAACTTCAGTAGTGGTAATACTTTCATGTCCTAACATTTGTTGTATGGCTCTTAAGTCTGCACCATTTTTTAATAAATGAGTTGCAAAAGAGTGTCTTAAAGTATGTGGACTTATTTTCTTTTTTAAATTAATTTTAACGGTTAGGTTTTTTAAAATGGTAAATATCATTTGACGTGTTAAACCTTTACCTCGCCTGTTTAAAAACAAGGTATCTTCAAATCCTTTCGTAGGTTTTAAATGACTTCTAATTTCATTAATATAGATAGAAATATATTTTTGAGCATTGTAATGTATAGGTACAAAACGTTCTTTATTTCCTTTTCCAGTAACTTTTATAAAGCCTTCGTCAAAAAATAAATCAGAAATTTTTAATGAAATAAGTTCACTAACACGCAAACCACAACTATATAGTGTTTCTAAAATTGTTCTGTTTCTTTCTCCTTGAGGATGACTTAAATCTACCCCAGAAATGAGTTCGTTAATTTCATCTTCAGATAAAGTATCAGGCAATTTTCTTCCAATTTTAGGAGCTTCTATTAAATCGGTTGGATTTGTTTCTCTGTAATTTTCAAAAATTAAATAGTCAAAAAAACTACGTAAACCAGAAATTATTCTTGCTTGACTTCTAGGATTTACTTTTTTTGCAATAGCATAAATAAATTGTTGAATGTTAACTTCATCAATAGATATAGGTGTGTAGCTGATTTTATTTTCTTCAAGAAATAGTACTAATTTGTCTAAATCTCTAGAATAACTATCAATCGTGTTTTGAGATAAACCTCTTTCAATTTTTAAATACAATTGATAATCTCTAATTGCGTTCTGCCATTTCATAGTATAAAGATATTAAAAATAATAAACTAACTCTTTAATAGTTAAAAGTAGTATATCTGTTTTTTTAGAATTATAACAAACTACCTATAATATAAATTTAAGGATGTATTCTTCTTATATTTGATAATATAAATTTAAAAACAAAAATGATGAAAAAATTATTATTTATTGCTGTTGTGGCATTATTAGGTTTAGGAAACGTAAATGCACAAAATGGAAACTTTAATGCAGGCGTTAATATTGGTTTTCCGACAGGAGACATTAGTGATCTTTCTACTTTAGCCATTTCTGCGGAAGCTAATTATTTATTTGAAATTTCTGATCAATTTAAAGTTGGACCTTCTATTTCTTATCTTCACTATATTGGAAAAGAAAATATATTAGGAACTGGATTTGATGCAGATGATATTTCTTTTTTACCTATAGCTGCAGCTGCACGTTTTGCTGCTTCTGAAAAATTTACTCTAGGCGCTGATTTAGGTTATGGTATTGGAATTAGCCCTGAGGATATTGAGGGGTCTTTTTATTACAGACCAATGATTGGTTATAATATTAGTAATAAAGTAATGTTACAAGCGACCTATACTGCAATGAGTAAAGAGGGTAGCACTATTTCTAATTTCGGAATTGGTGCTATGTTTGCATTATAAAATAAATTATTATGTCTTAAAAACGGAAGCTTTTTTGCTTCCGTTTTTTATTTGTTATATTTTAGCAACATGAAACTAATTATCATAAACGGACCTAATTTAAATTTATTAGGAAAAAGAGAACCAGAAATATATGGTTCTCAAACTTTTGAAGACTTCTTTAAAGAGCTTCAATTAAAATTTAAAAGTGTTGACTTGTCTTATTACCAATCGAACATCGAAGGAGAAATTATTGATAAATTACACGAGGTTGGTTTTGATTATGACGGAATTATTTTAAACGCAGCTGCTTATACGCATACTTCTGTTGGTATTGGTGATGCTGTAAAAGGGATTAACACTCCAGTTATAGAGTTGCATATTTCGAATGTGCACGCACGTGAGGAATTCAGGCACCATAGTTTTATTGCTCCTGCTGCAAAAGGTGTGTTGTTTGGCTTTGGTTTAAAAGGTTATGAATTAGCAATTCAGAGTTTTCTATAGCTCTAAAACCATTTTAATATTTGCTCTTTCGTAATGAACCTCTTTTTCAACTTCAACTTCTTTAAAACCTATTTTTCTATACAAGCTTATTGCAGGAGTTAATTTTCTATGAGAATATAAAGTAATACTCTGCCATTTTTGTTGTTTCGAAAAATTGATACAGAAGTCCATTAATTTTTGACCTATTTTTAAACCTTGGTATTTTGGTGCAACTGCCATTTTACTCAATTCAAAAAATGTATTTTGATTGATGAGTGCTACTACACCGACAATTTCATCATGATACTTTGCCAAAAATATAAAGCCTCCAGGCTCAATAACATATTTTTTAGGATTACTTAAAACCTTTTTATCATACCGTTCTACATAAAAATACTTCTCTAACCATTCTACATTTAAATTGTAAAAATCAGTAGCATACTTTTCTTCAAAAGGAATAATTTCTATGATATTAGCATCCAAAAGCTTAAATTTTAGCGTTAATAATTTCCATCATTTTATTTTCTAAACCAATCGTTTTTTGATAAATAACTTCTGCTTTTGCTAAAATATTTTCAGCGAAACTTCTATCTTTAATGTCTTTTGCATTAATACGAACGTTAAAATATGCACCTGTAACCGCGGTTTTTGCGCACAAAACACCAACGCCACCATCTGAGAGCGAATTTTGCAATCCGTTTTTCATCATTTCTAACATTACTTCTATTGAATTATAAGCAGTTTCCATGACTTTAAACGGGATTTCAGTTGCATATTTTGTAGCGTCTTCAATTGCCCGTTGTCTACTTTTAATTTCTTCATCATTAGTTTTCGGCATTCTAAATCCGTCAATAATTTTATTAAAAGCATTGGTATCTTCATCAACCAAAAACAACAAATCATTTTTGTATTGTTGACCTTTTTCTGCCCAATCAGAAAAATATTCCCATTTAGCATCCCAACCCGGTTTGTGCGCAGAAAGATTGGCAACCATTGTTCCCAAAGAAACACCTAAAGTACCTACATAGGCAGCAATACTTCCACCTCCAGGAGCCATAGATTCTGAGGCTGTCTCTTCAGCAAAATCTTTCACAGTAAAGTCAATTAACTTCTTGTCTGCATTGGCATTCATCACATATTCTATGATTCTTTCTTGCGGATTAAAAGGCTTTAAATCGTCTAACCCTAAAGATTTTATGGCAATTTTTATTTTTTCACTTTCACTAATTCCTAAAGAACGTTCTTGTTTTTTTAGATAAAAATCAGCGGCATCTAACATGGCTTGTAAAGGAACTAAACCTACCAATTCTGATCCTGTTACACGCAAGCCTCTTTCCATTGCAGAAATACACGTTTCGTAAAATGCTTTATGCATAGACGTAATTGTGATGTTGGTTAAGTTGTAAGAAATTTGCGCAATTCCATATTCGTCTATAAACCAACCAATTCCTTTTACAGCTTTTAATTTACCAGGAACTCTTTCAGGGTTTCCATCTTTATCGAGTACTTTTTTTCCATCAACTAATTTAGCTCTTCCGTTTTCACGGATGTCAAAAGCAATAGCATTTGCACGTCTTGCAGAAGTTGAATTTAAATTCACGTTATAAGCAATTAAAAAATCACGGGCAGAAATGGCTGTTACTCCAGACGAAATTATTTGTTTGTTAAATTCTGTTGGTCCAAAATCTGGTTTCCATTTAGGGTTTGATAGTTTTTCTTTTAAGTTTTCATATTCTCCAGATCTAATAGTCGCTAAGTTTTTACGCTCATCAGAAGTTGCTGCGTTTTCATAAAAATAACCAGAGATGCCTAATTCTTCACCAACTCTTTTTCCTAGCTGATGTGCAAACTTTGCTGTTTCTTCCATAGAAATATTTGCAATTGGTACTAAAGGGCAAACATCTGTTGCTCCAAAACGTGGATGCTCACCAGTTTGTTTGCTCATATCAATCAATTCAGAAGCTTTTTTAATTAATCTAAAAGCAGCCTCAATAACATTTTCGGGTTCGCCAACAAATGTAATTACAGTTCTGTTAGTCGCTTTTCCTGGATCGATATCCAGTAATTTTACACCTTCAACAGTTTTTACAATATTAGCAATGATATTTATTTTATGGATGTCTCTACCTTCACTAATATTAGGTACACATTCTATAAGTTGTTTGTTCATGGTTGATGAGTATGTTGGTTAAAGAAATACACGAATTTTATTGATTCACACAAATTTGTGTGATTAGTTTTAACTGGGTGTTAAAAACTAATCGTATCAAATGTAGAATTTTCATCCAAAAAAAGCTACTAATTTTATGAAAAAATGAAGAAGATTAAACTAATTCAATCTTTTTGATAAAAAGAGGTATCTAGTAAACAATAAAATTAATAAAGGAATTACAGCAATTGGAAATAATTGAACTTTTACAATCCAAAGAATTGGAATGATAATCAATAGGAAAAGTGAAAATTTAAAGTAATAGTTCAACCATTTTTGTTGCTGTTGCCCTAAAATTAAAAAGGCAATGATTAAATTAGGCGCAAATGCCCACAAAAAGTTAAAGTTATTTGGCGTTGTAGAATGATCTGTAAAAAACCAAAGAAAAACGATTAAAACACCTACAATCCCTGTTGTGAAAAGTATGACGAAATCGATCCATTTTGATCTTTTTTTGTTCTTGAAATCAGAATATGTTAAAAAGATTCCTATTAAAGAAATGATACTAAATATTAAAAATGGATTGTATATTAAGGTTTCTTGTTTTAATTCTTTAAAGTTTAATAAAACATCTTCCCTTTTAATTAATTTTTTAGGTTGATTTTGAATAAATAAAGTACTATTATTAAAAATAGAGTACACATAGTCAGGTAAATACATGTATTGTCTAAAATCAGCTTTTTGATCTAATTTACTTCCTAATGCTAAATTAATTCCGAAACTCCCCCAAGTATTCCAAGGAATTTCTTTATCCATTAACTGTCTAAAAGAACGATTTTTATCAAGGTTTTTATCACTTAAATTAATCTTGTCACCTAAAATAGTAGTGGTAATGTCTCTTAATTTTGTGGCACAATTATTAAAATAAGGATCATAAGAATAAGAAGCATTCTCAGGCAAAACATTATTTTCTAAATACATGAAAAACGCTTGTCTTTCATCTTGATTTAGGTTTAGAACTTGCTGTTTCACCCATCTTTTATCTCTTTTGTAGCCTGCTAAAAAGTATTCGAATTTATATCTTCCTAAACGATATAAAAGATTTCCTTTTGTAAAGTTTGAGTAAAAATTAGGAGCATTAAAATCAAACATTCCATAATTATAAATTAAATCTAATCTTAAAACTGGATCTTTAATTCTGATAGCAGAATGGCCAAATGCTTCATACAACTCTGTTCCTGGCCCAGCAGTAATAATGCTAACCTCAGAATATACAGAAAGGTTTACTTGCGCATAAAATGATTTCGTGAACAAGAAAAGGAAGAGTAGGAATACGTAGTTTTTTTTCATAGTGTTTAGTTTCTAAAAAAACTATAATCAATTGTTATTGAAAAAATATTTGAAAATAAAGCATTACCAACACTACCAATATTAGTTAAAGCATAATCTACTTGAATGCCTTGATAGGTAAAACCTACACCAAAATTTGGTTGTAAAGAAAGTGATTTTGAATTATCGAATTCTGTGATGTATTGAAAATTACCAACTCCTAAACGCATATAAACAAGTTGATCGTAATCTAATTGAAAACCAACAGCAGGGTCTATGCTAGCGATACTTGAAGAGAAAATATCATTGGTTTGCTCAAAACGAATATTTAAATCGACTTCTGTTTGTAGATTAAAAAATCGTCCAATGTTAACTTCTTTGGCAACACCTACTTGTATTTTTGGTTTTGTAATTTCTGTGGTTTCTGGCAATTCTTGGTTTTGCCCAGGAATCGCATCCTTAATTTTATTGAACTCATCTTCATTAATTGCCCAACTATTAAATGTCGTGGTAATGTCTCTTGCCATGATCCCAAATTTCCAATTATTACGCTCAAATTGTATGCCTGCGTCAAAACCAAAACCCCAAGAAGAAGCAAAATCACCAATAATTCTTCTTACAATTTTTGCATTTATACCAAAATTAACATCCTTAAAAAGTAAATTTCTAGCGTACGCAAAATTAAAAGCATAATCTGCAGTAGAAAATAAACTAATCCTATTAAAATCGATGTTTCCTTGACTGTCAATTAATTCAGTAGTATTTAAAATGTCATCAACTCCAAAACGAATTATTGAAATTCCAATTGCACTTTTAGAATCGATTGGCATTGCAAAAGCAGCATGATTGTAATTGGCGATTCCTGCAAAATAAGAAGCATGCATTAAAGAGCCTTGATAATCTTCAATACCCACTAAACCTGCGGGGTTCCAATAAATAGCATTTACATTATTTGTAGTTGCAACAACAGCTTTACTCATTCCTAAAGCAGCAGCGTCTACGCCAATATTTAAAAACTCATTGGAGTAATTTCTAAAAGATTGCGCATTTAAAAAAAGCGGAAAAACATATAAAAAAAGGAATATTCTGTACTTCACAAATATTGAAAGTTAATGGAAACAAATATCTAAAAACATACTAAAATAACTATAGTTTTTGTAAGTTATTGTTTACAAAATATCTATTTGAATGTTTTCTTTTATAAAACGGGCAATTCTATACTCTAACCATTTATTTTCTATAGGTTTAAAAGAGGTCATAAAACCAACATGGCCACCAAATTTTGTTTCTTCAAAAAAGAAAAAATCTGAATTTTCTGCTTCTTCATAAGGGAAACATTCCCTTGATAAAAAGGTGTCATCTTTTGCATTGATTAATAAAGTAGGTCTTTTAATATTTAAAAGATACGGTTTGGAACTCGCTTTTTTCCAATAATCTTCAGGACTTTTAAAACCAAATACGGGTACCGTATATAAATGTTCTAAATGTTTAAATTTTGTGGCTTTAAAAAGTTTTCCTTGATCTAATTTATATTCTGGAAATTTAAAAGCCTTTTCTAAAACTTTATTTTTCATTGTTTTAAAAAACATTTCTATATATAGTTTGTTTTTTAATTTATCCATTTCTAATTCTGCAGAAGCTATATCTATAGGAACGGAAACGGCAATTCCTCCTTTAATTAAGGGTGAGATACTTTCACCC
>JBNMNZ010000014.1:0-11952 GCA_051276605.1 Polaribacter sp.
AAGTTGTGGGTGATACTTTTCCTGCAGGAACTTTAAGTGGCGCACCAAAATACAAAGCAATGCAGTTAATTGATAAATATGAAAATCAATCTCGAGGCTTTTATGGTGGTGCAGTGGGTATTATTGGGTTGGATGGTTCTGTGAATTTGGCTATTGCAATTCGTTCTTTTGTAAGTAAAAGTAATGTGTTGTATTATCAAGCAGGCGCAGGGATTGTGATTCATTCTGACGAAGAAAAGGAATTACAAGAAGTAAATAATAAGTTAGCAGCGTTAAAGAAAGCGTTGACTTTAGCAGAAAATATTTAGGGCGTTTTAACAGGCTTTCCACTATATCTTTTTATTTTAAAAAGAAAATAAAAAGGATGCCGTTTCAATCCTTAACGCAAATTGAGTTTTAAGTCATTACGAGGAGTTTTTCCGACGAAGTAATCTCTTAATTAATAAACAGATTGCCACAGCAAATAAAAAATTTGCTTCGCAATGATAATTAGAAAGAAATATGAAAATATTAATTTTAGATAATTACGATTCGTTTACCTATAATTTGGTACACATGGTAGAAAAAATTACAGGAAATTTTCCTTCAGTTTATAGAAACGATGAAATCAGTATAGAAGATATAGATTATTACGACATAATTATGTTATCTCCAGGACCAGGAATACCTGATGAAGCCGGTATCTTAAAAGATGTAATTAGAACGTATGCAGGTAGAAAACCAATTTTCGGAGTTTGTTTAGGTTTGCAAGCAATTACAGAAGTTTTCGGAGGAAAAATCATCAACCTAGAAGATGTTTTTCATGGAGTTGCGACAGAAATGACCGTAACAGATAAAAGTGCTATTATTTTTAAAGATATTCCAGAAACATTTTTAGCAGCACGTTATCATTCTTGGGCAGCAACAGATGAGGGTTTTCCTCAAGAAATACAAGTAACCGCGAGAGACGAAGACGGTTTAATTCAAGCAATAGAACATAAGATATTTCCAATTTCGGCAGTTCAATTTCACCCAGAATCAATATTAACAGATGTTGGAGAGCAGTTATTGAGAAACTTTATAAATAGTGTCAAAAAGTAATCAAATTAAAAGTTGATAAAGTTTTTAGGTAAATTTGCAAACCGAGTTTATTCCTTTCAAACTTTTATAATTTAATCAAAAATGAAAGCAATCTTAAACAAATTATACAATCACGAAAGATTGTCTAAAGCTGAAGCAAAACAAATCTTAATAGAGATTGCTGCAGATAAATATAATGATGCGCATTTAGCGTCATTTATGACTGTTTTTATGATGCGTCCAATTACGGTAGATGAGCTTTCAGGTTTTAGAAATGCGTTAAAAGAGCTGTCAATAAAAGTAGATTTATCAGATTATAATACGATTGATATTGTTGGAACTGGTGGTGATGGAAAGGATACATTTAATATTTCTACATTAACCTCTTTTATTGTTGCAGGAACTGGACAGAAAGTAGCAAAACATGGTAATTATTCTGTGTCTTCTCAATCTGGTTCTTCGGATATGTTAGAGAGTTTTGGATATAATTTCACGAATGATGAACGTGTTTTGAGAGAACATCTAGAAAAAGCAAATATTTGTTTTTTACATGCACCAAAATTTCATCCAGCAATGAAAGCTGTTGGGCCAACAAGAAAAGCATTGGCTTTAAAAACGTTCTTTAATATATTAGGGCCTTTGGTAAATCCGAGTTCGCCAAAAAACCACCTATTAGGAACTTTTAATTTAGAAATTGCACGTTTGTACAATTACATTTTACAAGGAGAAGATATCAATTACGGAATTGTACATGCATTGGATGGTTATGATGAAATATCTTTAACAAGCGGATTTAAGTTCTTCACTAAAAACGGAGAACAAATAATAAACCCAGAAGATATAGGTCAGAAAAGAATTCAACAATCAGAAATTTTTGGAGGGAATTCTGTTGCGGATGCTGCAAAAATTTTCAAAACTATTTTAGAAGGAAAAGGAACAGAAGCACAAAATAATGTGGTGCTGACAAACGCCGCATTTGCTTTAAAAGTTGTTGATGAAACAACAAGTTTTGAAACTGCATTTTCAGCAGCAAAAGATTCGCTTTTTGGATTAAAAGCAAAACAAACATTAGAAACATTAGTATGTATTTAAAATAAAAATTTGTAGCGAGATGTTTTTATAAATTACAAGGCATAAAATGACAAAAAAGAAAAGCAATTTAATTTCAATTATTCCCGCATTTTTATTTATTGGGGCCGCAGTTGGAATTCAAACAAAGAATATTATTACACATACTGTGATAGGATTAATCGTTGGAATTATAGTTTACTTTTTTTTAAAAAATAGAAATAAAAAAATAAATAATTAAAAGTCATAATATGACAATATTAGATAAAATAATCGCATTTAAAAAGCAGGAAATTACGAAGATAAAAGCAGAAGTTCCTGTTAAGAAATTAGTTGAAAGTCCGAGTTTTGGAAGAGCTACTTTTTCATTAAAAAAATCATTATTAGAAGTTGGTTCTACGGGAATTATTGCAGAGTTTAAGCGCCAATCACCATCCAAAGGAATTATTAATGATACCGCAACAATTGCAGAAGTTACCAATGGGTATTTAGATGCAAATGTTGCCGCTCAATCTATTTTAACAGATACTTCTTTTTTTGGTGGAACAATAGCAGATTTGATGGAGGCAAGAATTATCAATCAACAAAAACCAATTTTAAGAAAAGATTTTATTGTTGATGGATTTCAAATTGTGGAAGCCAAAGCAATTGGAGCAGATGTAATTTTATTAATTGCTTCTTGTTTAACTTCAGAAGAGTTAAAAAACTACGGAAATTTAGCTGCAGATTTAGGAATGGAAGTTTTATATGAAGTCCATACACAGCTTGATTTAGATAAGATTAATGATCTAGACAATAAAATAATCGGAATCAATAATAGAAATCTAAAAACTTTTGAAGTTGATTTAGATAACTCGATCAAATTAGCAAATCAAATTCCTGATAGTTGTATAAAAATTGCTGAAAGTGGAATTTCTGACCCAAGAATTATTATGGGTTTAAAGGAATATGGTTTTCACGGATTTTTAATTGGTGAAAATTTCATGAAGGAAGAAAATCCTGGAGAAGCTTGTCAAGATTTTATCAATCACATACGTTAAAAGAAAGTGTAACGTATTAATGGCTCTATTGTATAAAAATGAAAACAGCAGTTTATAAAATTTTAGTAAAACGATTAAGTGCATAAACAATTACACGATTAAACAATACTCATGATGAAGATAAAGGTTTGTGGAATGAAATATATAGAAAACATCCAAGATGTTGCAGCGTTGCAACCTGACTATTTGGGCTTTATTTTCTATGAAAAATCAAAACGCAACTTTGAAGGTATTATTCCAGAACTTCCTAAATCAATAAAGAAAACGGGTGTATTTGTAAACGAATATCCAGAGATTTTAATTTCTTTAGTAGAAGAGTATCGATTAGATGCAATTCAATTACATGGTGATGAATCTTTGAAGTATGTCACAGAACTAAAGCGTCAATTAGCAGAAAGAAGAGACTTATTTATTGAAGAAAATAAACATCAGAGGAAGAAAAAAAATAAACACTTTATAGCTGACGAAAAAGTAGAAATTATCAAAGCTTTCGGAATTAAAGATGCATTTAACTTTGATGATTTAAAACCTTATTTAGATGTTGTAGATTTCTTTTTGTTTGATACAAAAGGAAAAGAAAGAGGAGGAAACGGAGTTAAGTTTGATTGGGCTATTTTAGAAAAATATCCTTTTGAAAAACCATTCTTTTTAAGTGGTGGAATTGGATTACAAGATATGGATGAAGTACAAAAGATCATCAATTCTGATTTACTAATTTATGCATTAGATGTAAATAGCAAATTTGAAAGTGCACCGGGTAAAAAGAACGTAAAAGAATTAAAAAAGTTTAAAGAAGGTTTAACTGTTTAATTGGTGAATCGTTTAATCGTATTCCACAATTACACAGTTTAACTTTTAATAATTACACAATATAAAGATATGAAATCAAAATTTCACCCAGACAAAAACGGATATTTTGGACAATTTGGAGGCGCATTTATTCCAGAATTGTTGTATCCAAATGTGAAAGAATTAGCAGATAATTATATTCAAATTATTGAATCTGAAGAGTTTCAAACCGAATATAAAGCTTTATTAAAAGACTATGTTGGTAGGCCAACACCGCTTTATCTAGCGAAAAGATTATCAGAAAAATATGGTGCTCATATCTATTTAAAACGAGAAGATCTATGTCATACTGGTGCTCATAAAATCAACAATACTGTTGGTCAAATTTTAATTGCAAAGAAGTTAGGAAAGACCAAGATTATTGCAGAAACAGGAGCTGGTCAGCATGGAGTTGCTACTGCAACTGTTTGTGCATTAATGGGACTAGAATGTACTGTTTTTATGGGGGAAAAAGATATTATCCGTCAAGCTCCAAATGTTGCTAGAATGAAAATGTTAGGCGCAAAAGTAGTACCTGCAACCAGTGGCTCTAAAACATTAAAAGATGCAACAAATGAAGCAATACGTTATTGGATTCAGCATCCAGAAACGTTTTATTTAATAGGTTCTGTTGTTGGTCCTGCACCACATCCAGATATGGTTGCACGTTTACAAGCGATTATTTCTGAAGAAATGAAGTGGCAATTGAAAGAGAAAACAGGAAAAGAAAATCCGGATACAATTATTGCTTGTGTTGGTGGAGGGTCTAACGCTGCTGGTGCTTTTTATCACTATTTAGATGATGAAGACGTAGCGTTAATTGCTGTTGAAGCAGCAGGCTTAGGAGTTTATTCTGGCGAGAGTGCCGCCACTTCTCAATTAGGGCAAGTAGGAATTATTCATGGAAGTAAGACGATTTTAATGCAAGACGAATATGGACAAATTGTAGAGCCTTATTCGATATCTGCAGGTTTAGATTATCCTGGAGTTGGGCCTTTGCATGCTTTTTTATATGAAAGTGGTAGAGCAAAATTTATGAGTGCTACAGATCAAGAAGCGCTAGATGCAGCTTTTGAATTGACAAAGATAGAAGGAATTATTCCAGCTTTAGAAACGGCGCATGCGTTGGCTGTTTTAGATAAAATTAAGTTTAGAAAAGACCAAGTAATAGTCGTGAACTTATCGGGTAGAGGAGACAAAGATTTAGAAATTTATATTAAAAATTTAAAAGAATAATGAACAGTAATATCGTATATATCGAAAAAGAATTATCTAGCTTAAGAAATGAGTTGAAAAACCATTCACTGTATAAAAAACTAAACACTTTAGAAGATGTGCAGCTTTTTATGGAACTTCATGTTTTTGCAGTTTGGGATTTTATGTCCCTTTTAAAATCCTTACAGATTAATTTAACATGTGTTTCAATTCCTTGGGTTCCTGTTAAAAACGCCGAATTAGCTCGTTTCATCAATGAAATTGTGATCGCAGAAGAAAGTGATCATGATGCACATGGAGTGGTTAAAAGTCATTTTGAAATGTATTTGACAGCTATGGACGAAGTGAATTCAGATCCAAGTAAAATGAACGATTTTCTTAAGGCAATACAGTCAAACATTTCGGTAGAAAAAGCATTGGAGAGTTTGGCGGTACCAAAGGCAGTAAAAGCGTTTTTAAATTTTACGTTTAATACTATAAAAACAAACAAAAGTCATTTGATTGCTTCTTCTTTTACTTTTGGTAGAGAAGATGTAATACCAGATATGTTTATAAGTATTATTGAGAAAGCTACGCTTGAAAACAATAAATCTTACGATAGTTTTAATTATTATTTAAAGAGACATATTGAATTGGACGGCGATGAACATGGACCTTTGTCTTTAAAAATGATTGAAGAATTATGTGGCAATGACACACAAAAATGGGAAGAAGTTTTAGAGATAGGCAGAACAGCATTGCAATTAAGAATTAACTTATGGAGTGCCATTGAGCAAGAAATAACCGCAAATTAAAGGTAGCTATATGAATTCGATTCAAGAATTATTTCACAAAAAAGATAAAAATTTATTATCTATTTATTTTACTTGTGGGTATCCAAAATTGCAAGACACAACTAAGGTGATTTCAGCCTTAGAAGAAAGTGGTGTTCATTTTATTGAAGTTGGTTTGCCTTATTCAGACCCTTTAGCAGACGGTCCAACGATTCAAGACAGCAGTCAAAAAGCTTTAGAAAACGGAATTAATTTAGATATTATTTTTGAACAATTAGCAACGATTAAAGAAAGGAATAAAACACCTCTAGTTTTAATGGGATATTTAAACCAACTATTAAAATATGGTGAAGATAAATTTTGCCAGAAAGTTGTAGCATGTGGAATCGATACTGTTATTATTCCAGATTTACCAATGGTTGAATTCGAGAACCACTATCAAAAATTATTTAATAAATACGGAATTACAAATGTATTTTTAATTACGCCCCATACATCAGAAGAGAGAATTAAAAAAATAGATACTTATACAAAAGCATTCATATATGTAGTTGCTTCCGCTTCTATAACTGGTGCAAAAGGAGAGATATCTAATACCCAAATCGAGTATTTTGAAAGAATCAAAGCAATGAATTTACAAAGTAAATTAATCATAGGTTTTGGTATTTCTGATAAAACTACTTTCAATACTGCCTGTTCTTATGCAAATGGAGCCATTGTCGGTTCCGCTTTTATAAAACATTTAGGAGATAACGGGGTTGCAGAAATTGATGCTTTTATAAAACCAATATTATCTTAAATAAAAAAGCGAAACTTATTAAGTTTCGCTTTTTTATGAATTTTAAATTTATTTAATTTACACTAATTAGATTGACATCGAAAACGAGAACAGCACCTCTAGGTATTGATCCTGCTCCATTTAGTCCGTATCCTAAACTAGAAGGAATCAATAAAATACCTTCTCCTCCTTCTTTAAAAAGAGGAATGCCTTCTGTCCAGCCTATAATAACTTGATCTAGCCCAAAAGAAATACCATTAGCATCACTTTGATCAAAAACAGTTCCGTCTAAAAAGTATCCTTTATAAGCTACCGTTACATTTGAGCTGCTTGTAGGTCTTGTTCCTGTGCCTTCCTCGTTAATTACGTAATACAATCCAGAATTAGTTCTGTTTGCAACTAGGTCATTTTCTTCTATGTATTCAATAATATCTGCTTCATTTTTAGCTTCATAATCAATGATTTCTACAAGTTTTATTTCAAAAACTAAAACAGTACCTCCTGGTATTGTTCCTCGGTCAGCATCTCCATATCCTAAATTAGAAGGAACCAATAAAATACCTTCTCCACCTTCTTTAAAAAGTTGTAGACCCTCTTTCAAGCCTAAAATTACTTCACTTAACCAAATTGAGACTCCATCAGAGTCACTTTCACTAAAAACAGTTCCATCGAGAAAATATCCTTTGTATACTATTGTAACATCAGAACTACCTGTTGGTGTTGCTCCTGTACCTTCAACGTTCATTACATAATACAAACCTGAATCAGTTTTCGTAGCATCTAAATTATTGTCTTGAAGATATTGAATTATGTCTGCTTCTGTTTGTTGATCAAAATTAGTATCATTACTAGAGCAAGCAAGAAATAGAAATATTGATAAAAATAGAAATAAGTATGATTTCATTTTACGGTTTTTAAATTTTCAGCGAATATAAAAGAAATAGAAATCATTTTATACTTTAATAAAAGAAACTATTCATAGTATTAGTTATATTGATGTTCTAAAATAATACTAACATGGAATTACCTAAAAGAGCTGGACATGGACCTTTATCACTTGAATTAGAAGAAGGGAAAAAGTATGCTTGGTGCACTTGCGGATTGTCTGAAAATCAACCATTATGTGATGGGAAACATAGAGGAACAGGAATGAGTCCGAATGTGTTTGTCGCAGAAAAAACAGAAACAAAATATTTATGTGCTTGTAAATTAACTAAAAATGAACCTTTTTGTGATGGTTCTCATAAATAGAAGAAAAACTGTTATTACTGAGATGTTTGGAATGACTTTTTTTATTTAGAAAACACTTTTTCTCCATTTAAATAAGTTGAAATAGCATTTGTTTTAGGAATTTCACTTCCTCTAACTTTCATGATATCCTGATTTAATATGACAAAATCAGCAAACTTACCAATTTCAATACTACCTTTTTCTTCTTCTTCAAAATTTGCGTAAGCTGCCCAAATTGTCATTCCTTTTAAGGTTTGTTCTCTTGTTAAGGCATTTTCCATTTGAAATCCGTCTTCAGGGAAATTATTTAAATCTTTTCTATACGTAGCGGCATAAAATGTTAAAAAAGGATTTACTTGTTCTACAGGAAAATCTGTTCCTAAAGCGATTTTCCCATATCTATTCAATAAATTTCTAAAAGCATAAGCACCTTTCATACGGTCTTTTCCAATTCGATCTTCTGCCCAATACATATCTGAAGTTGCATGAGTTGGTTGCACAGAAGGTAAAATATTATCAAAATTTTGAAAATCTTTAGAAGATATAATTTGAGCATGTTCAATACGCCAACGTCTATTTTCTTGATCTTTTAAAACCTCTTTATATATTTTTAACATCCAGGTATTAGCAGAATCACCAATAGCATGTGTATTCATTTGAAATTCGGATGCAGCAATTTGTTTTGCAATTTCTTGATATCTTTCTGGAGGATAAATTAAGGCTCCAAAATGATTTTCTCTATCTGAATATGACTTACGCATTGCAGCACCTCTTGAGCCTAAAGCGCCATCTCCATAAACTTTAAAAGAACGTACGTTTAATCGATCAGTTTTTAGTTTTCCTTTATTGATATAGTAATCAATTTGCTCTTGCTTATTTCCAGAAACCATCGCATAAATACGCATTTTTAATTCATTCGATTTTTGCAATTCATCAATTAATTCTATGGTGCTTCTATCTAAACCGGCATCATCAACCGTGGTTAAACCATAAGAAAAACAAATTTTTTGTGCATCTAACAAACCTTTAGTTGCTTCTTGTTTTGATGTTTCAGGAAACTTAATAAAATTCATAGCTGCATCAATTAAAACACCAGTCATTTTTCCGTTTTTTAGGATAATTTCTCCTCCAGAAACTTTGGTGTCTTTGGTGATTTCCGAGATGTCAATCGCTGCTTGATTTACCAATAATGCGTGGCCATCAACTCGACTAACTGCAACAGGAACTGAAGGGAATAACTTGTCTAATTTTTCTTTTGTTGGAAATTCTTTTATTTCCCAGTCATTTTGATCCCAACCACGACCTGAAATAAAAGCAACATTTTTTTCTTTTTGAAAAGCGACAATTTTAGCGAGAACTTCATCATAACTTTTTGTACCTTCTAAAGACACCTTTTGCTGCTGTAAACCCATTCTGTAAAAATGACAATGCGCGTCAATTAAACCAGGAACAATTGTTTTTTTTTTTGCATCAATTGTATCTTTCGACTTATAATTAGCCTGTATCTCTTCAGTAGTTCCAACTGCAATGAATTTTCCGTCTTTAATAGCAAATGCTTCAGCTTTTTCAAAATTTTCATTAACAATATAGGTATTTGAATTAATGATAATTAAGTCTACATTTTCTTTTTTACAAGAAACTATTATCAATGAGAAAATTAAAAGAATATAGATTTTTTGCATGAAGGGAGTTTATGAATTTATATAGATTAAATAGGCGCAATACATCAATAAAAATTGCAATGGAATTCTAATAATAGCTAATTTCTTAGAGCCAATTGCAGGTCTTTTTTTGGTAAGGTCCCAAATATGAACTGGTAAAAATAGTAGCATTAAAACAAAGGTACCCAATGCCGCATTTTTTGTAGTTTGATTTAAAAAAAGACCTATTCCTAAAACAAATTCTATAAAACCAAAAACATAATTTACCGTTAATTTTGGTAGAAAATTCGGAATAAACCCATTAAAAAATTTTGGTTTTTTAAAATGCATAAAACCTGCATAGAGAAGAAATACACCAAAAATAATTCTAAAGATTATAATTAAATTATCCATAATATTAAAGTTTTACAGGCGTGTTGCTGTATAGATATCTATCCATTAAATAAATAATGCTCGCCATAGAAGCGCTACCTAATTCTAGCTCTCGTTTGTTTACTTTATCAAAGGTATCTGTACTTGTGTGATGATAATCAAAGTATCTTTGAGAGTCTGGTCTATAGCCGACTAAAGTTACATTATCTCCTTTTAATGGGCCAATGTCTGCACCTGAACCACCTTTATCTAAATCATGTAATCCATAAGGAGATAATATTTTTTTCCAGCTTTGTAAAAGTTCTGTGTTTACGGTATTTGCATCGATAGAAAAACCTCTTGGTGTATGACCACCTGCATCAGATTCTAATCCACCAATATGATTTTCTTTATTGAGTTTTGCTAACTCAGCATATTTTTTTGCACCTCTTGTTCCGTTTTCTTCATTCATGAAAAAGACAACTCTCAATGTGTTTTTTGGTTTGATGTTATTTTTCTTTAATAAATAAGCAACTTCTAACGATTGTACAATTCCTGTACCATCATCGTGAGCTCCTTCTCCTAAATCCCAAGAATCTAAATGACCACCAACAACCAAAATATTTTCTGGATTTTCATTTCCTCTAATCTCTCCAATAACATTAAAAGAAGGTGCATCTGGTAACGTTTCACAGCTTTGTTTAAAGTAGAATTTTAAATTTGGATTTTGTTTTAAATCAGTACTTAGAATATTGGCAGCCTTGCTACTAATTGCAGCAGTTGGAATATATTTTTCTTCTGGTAAGTCTCTATAACTCATGGTTCCTGTGTGTGGGAAGTCATCTACAGAATTAGTCATGGAACGTACAATAACTCCTTTTGCTCCAAATTTTCCACAAACTGCAGCTCCGAAAACACGTTGATCGACACAGCCTCCATAAGCTTTAAATGTGTCAATTAAGGTGTCATCAAAAGGACGATTGAAAAATACTATTTTTCCTTCCATTTTATTTCCTAAAGCCTCTGCTTCTTCTAACGTTTTTACTTCAATAACTTCTGCTAAAACTCCTGATTTTGGAGTAGCTATAGAAAAGCCTAATGCACAAATTGGCACATTTTTTTTAATTCCATCTGTTGTATATGAAGCTGTTTCTTTTTCTCCACGAACCCAATGAGGAACCATAACTGGTTGCAGCCATACAGAATCTAAACCTACTTCTTTCATTATTTTTTCTCCCCATATAACACTTTTTGCAGCTTCTGGTGACCCAGATAAACGTCCTCCAATATTCTGCGTTAAATCGCGCAACCATTCATAAGATTTCCCATCTTTTAATGCGCTATTAAAGAGTGTTTTGATATTTGTGGAATCTGTTTTTTCTTCTATAGATAGTTTCTTAGGATTTACAGTTTTTTCTTGTTTCTGAGCACATGAAATTATAAGGAAAAAAACAGATATAAAGAGTAGAATATTTTTCATTTTGTAAATCTTTTTTTAGTTTCTATAAAACTACAAAAATGAAATGAGAAATTAATGTATTTGAAAATGAATATGATCATCATGCCTAACGGCTCTGCATCCATGAAATCGTATTTTAGAATGATTAAGATTTAATCTGTTTTTTAGATGAGGCTCAATAAAAACCTTACTTACGTTTGAATTAGCTAAAATATTCTCGATTATTTTTTTATTTCCATTCATAGAAAACTTCAAATTTCTATGATGAAAACCGAGTGTTAGATACTTTGTAAAATCATATTGCCAAAAACCATTTTGTTTACAAATTTGGGTTTGATTCAATTCATCTCTTAAAGGTGCTTCAAAAATACCATAACCACTTAAAGATGGTTTTAAATTTGTTTTTCCCTTCTCATTTTCGTAAATAAATGAAATATCTATTTTCTTTCCATCTTAATGACTTAGATGTGGTAACAAAGGGAAACCGTCA
>JBNMNZ010000015.1:0-11442 GCA_051276605.1 Polaribacter sp.
AAATAATTACAAAATGGAATATTTAGATTTTGAAATGCCAATAAAAGAGCTCTTAGACCAGCTCCAAAAATGTCAAATTATTGGTAAAGAAAGTGATGTAGATGTTACAGCAACTTGCAAAAAGATAGAAAAAAAATTAGTTGAAGCTAGAAAAGATATTTATAAAAATATAACACCTTGGCAAAGAGTTCAATTATCTAGACACCCAAATAGACCTTATACTTTAGATTATGTAAAAGCACTCTGTGGAGATACTTTTATGGAACTTCACGGAGACAGAAATGTTAAAGATGATAAAGCTATGATAGGTGGTTTGGGTAAAATTGGAGATCAATCTTTTATGTTTATTGGTCAACAAAAAGGATATAATACCAAAACGCGTCAATATAGAAACTTTGGAATGGCAAACCCAGAAGGGTATAGAAAAGCCTTGCGTTTAATGAAAATGGCAGAAAAATTTAAAATCCCTGTTGTTACTTTATTAGATACACCTGGTGCATACCCTGGTTTAGAAGCAGAAGAACGCGGACAAGGAGAAGCTATTGCTAGAAATATTTTAGAAATGACTCGTTTAAAAACACCAATTATTACAATTGTTATTGGTGAAGGAGCTTCTGGAGGTGCATTAGGAATCGGTGTTGGAGACAGAGTTTTTATGATGGAAAATACTTGGTACACTGTTATTTCTCCTGAATCTTGTTCTTCAATTTTATGGAGAAGTTGGGAGTTCAAAGAACAAGCTGCATCTGCATTAAAATTAACAGGGGCTGATATGAAAAGGTTAAAATTAATTGATGCTATTATTAAAGAACCAGTTGGCGGTGCACATACCGATAGAGAAGGAGCTTTTTTAGCTGTTGAAAAACAAATATTATCCGCTTTTGATGAATTAAAAGATTTATCGGAATCAGATTTAGTAACTAAAAGAATGGATAAATATTCTGAAATGGGTGTTTATAAAGAATAGGTTTTTAAAAACCAAACACATAAAAAAGCGAAATTCAGATTTGAATTTCGCTTTTTTTATGTGTTTATTCAAACTTTCAGTTAAATGCCTAAAGAAGTAAATAAAGATTTTAATGCTGGGTCAGAAGGCCTAGCAGCATTTGCGTCTACTATTTTTCCTTCAGGATCAATTAGAATAAATCTAGGTATTGAATTGATTTGATACGCTTGTTGAAAAGAATAATCTTGTCCAGACCAAAGTTGAACACCTGTCATGTTTTTCTTCTTTATAAATCCTCTCCATTTTTTTTCTGCAGCTTCCCATGAACCACCACTTCTTCTTGATTCATCTGTAGAAATACTAACAAACTCAATATTTTTATTATGGTATTCTTTTTCTAAAGTTTGTAAATAAGGTATTTGTTGAATGCAAGGCCTGCACCAAGTTGCCCAGACATCTATATAAACGTACTTTCCTTTAAAAGAATCTAAAGATTTTTCACCTCCTTTTACATCCATATAATTTTCAAATTTAGGAGAAAGTATTCCTTTTCCCATAACTTTATTTTTACTATAAGTGTTGTTGAAATAGGTAACTAATTGATTATTTTGTTCATGAATGGAGTTATATAAAGTACTATCTAAATTATTGTAGGATGTTAAAATACTATCATACTCAAATTTTAATTGATCAACTTTTTTCTTAAAAAGAGCTTCCTCTAAATCTAAGATTAATTGAGGATTACCAATACTTTGACTTTTTTCTATTTGTGCAATTATAAAATTACTGTTGTCAGATCCTTCACCAGAAAATTTTAAACTTTTCATAAGATTTTCCGCATCCCCTTTTAATGTAATGTTGAATCCGTTTTTTAAATAAATAGCAGCTCTATTATTACCCGTTTGAATTGTGTATATCGCACCGGTCTCTATTTTTAAAGTATCCTTAAAAGCACCAGCAGTATTTATGTTTATTTGTTTTATAACCTCTTTCTTGTTCGCTATCGTTAAGACAGTGTCTTTATTGTTTTCTAGTTGGCCAGATAGAGTCATGTAATTTTTAGGTTGTTCTTGGCTACATGCGCTCATAATTAATAAACCTAAAAGCAGTGTGCAAACTTTTTTCATTATAAAATTTTAAAATTCATTACAAAGATAAAATATTAATTCAGAGAAAAATAGTTAAAATCACTTGCATATACAGCTTTGAATTTGCACTTTTGAACATCAATTAATCAACTCATGAATTCCACTCATTATATAAGCTCAATACCTTTAGATTTATCTAAAATTCAAGAAATAATTTCTTTAGATATAAAGTTAACTTTATCAGAATCTGCTATTCAAAAAATTGAAAAATGCAGAGCTTTTTTGGATGTAAAGACGAAATCGATTTCGAAGCCAATATATGGAATCAACACTGGTTTTGGTGCTTTGTATAACGTAAAGATAGATGGCAGTAATTTACAGAAATTACAAGAGAATTTAGTAATGAGTCATGCCTGTGGAACTGGAGATGAAGTACCAAAGGAAATTGTAAAACTGATGATTTTATTTAAAGTACAAGCTTTAAGCTATGGACATTCAGGAGTGCAATTGGCAACAGTAAATAGATTGATCGATTTCTATAATAATGATATTATTCCTGTAGTATATTCACAAGGTTCATTAGGCGCATCTGGAGACTTATCACCTTTAGCTCATTTGTCTTTACCTTTAATAGGATTAGGAGAAGTGTATTATAAAGATGAAATAATTTCATCAAAAGAATTATTGAAAATATTTTCTTGGGATAAAATAAGTTTACAATCTAAAGAAGGTTTAGCCTTGTTAAATGGAACGCAGTTTATGTCTGCTTACGGAATTGATTGTTTGTTAAAAGCACATAAGTTATCGTATTTAGCAGATTTAATTGGTACTATTTCTTTGGAAGGTTTTGATGGAAGAAAAGAACCTTTTAATGAACTGATTCATTTTGCAAGACCACACAACGGACAAATAAAAACAGCACAAAGAATTAATACCTTCTTAGAGGATAGTGAATTAATAGCCCAAGAAAAGCAGCATGTTCAAGATCCCTATTCTTTTAGATGTATGCCACAAGTTCATGGTGCAACAAAAGATACCATTCGATTTGTAACCAAAACTTTTTTAACAGAAATTAATTCCGTTACAGACAACCCTAATATTTTTGTTGATGAAGATGAAATTATTTCTGGAGGAAATTTTCATGGGCAACCTTTAGCTTTAGGATTGGACTTTTTAGCAATTGCTTTATCAGAATTAGGTAATATATCAGAACGAAGAACCTATAAGCTAGTTTCTGGTCACAGACATTTGCCCCCTTTTTTGGCTTCAAATCCAGGATTAAATTCAGGTTTTATGATTCCACAATACACAGCAGCAAGTATTGTAAGTCAGAATAAACAATATGCAACACCTGCAAGTGTAGATTCTATTGAGTCTAGCAATGGGCAAGAAGATCATGTTTCTATGGGGGCAAATGCGGCAACAAAATGTAAAAAGATAGTAGATAATTTACATACTATTTTTGCGATTGAGTTATTTACAGCTTCTCAAGCATTGAGTTTTGGAAACGGTAAAAGTTCGCCGTTTATAGAAAGTATCATTAGCCTTTTTAGAGAAGAAGTTACTATTGTAGAAGAAGACAGAGTTTTACATTATGATATTGTAAATGCTTCTGAATTTATTACATCTTTAGAAATTGATAGTTTGGAGTTATTTGATTAGGAACGCTAATTTTAATCCTGAATCAAGTTCGGCACAATTGACGTATATCAGAAGTTAGCGTAGTTAGAATTGTAGTAAAAAATTCAACAAGGAGAACCCTTTTTTTAGATACAAAAAAATCCCAAACTTGCGTTTGGGATTTTTCTATTTTAAGATTTTGTTTCTGTTCTTGTTTCAGGTTTCTTTTTACCTTTTTTAATCTTGATGGTGAGCTCTTTTTTGTCATCATCAAAATCCATCGTAATCGTATCTCCTTCAGATAATTTAGAATTCACAATTTCTTCGGCTAAAGCATCTTCTATATATTTTTGAATGGCTCTTTTAAGTGGTCTTGCACCATACTTTTTATCAAAGCCTTTGTCTGCTATATAATCTTTTGCTGCATCGCTTAAGTTTAAAGTGTACCCTAAATCAGATATTCTATGCAGTAGTTTACCTAACTCAATATCTATAATAGAATGAATATCTTCTCTTTCTAAATTATTAAATACAATTACATCATCTATTCTGTTTAAGAATTCTGGTGCAAAAGTTTTCTTTAAAGCGCTTTCAAGAACAGATTTTGCATGTGCATCTGCTTGTTCTTTTTTAGAGGAAGTACCAAAACCAACACCGCCACCAAAGTCTTTTAATTGACGCGCACCAATATTAGAAGTCATAATAATGATGGTATTTCTAAAATCGATTTTACGTCCAAGGCTATCCGTAATATGTCCATCATCTAAAATTTGAAGTAACATATTAAATACATCTGGATGTGCTTTTTCAATCTCATCTAATAAAATTACCGAATATGGTTTTCTTCTAACTTTCTCTGTTAACTGTCCACCTTCTTCATAACCTACATATCCTGGAGGTGCACCAACTAAACGAGAGATAGCGAATTTCTCCATGTATTCACTCATGTCAATCCTAATCAAGGAATCGTCAGAATCAAATAATTCACGCGCTAGAACCTTCGCTAATTGTGTTTTTCCAACCCCCGTTTGACCTAAGAAAATAAAAGACCCAATTGGTTTATTTGGATCTTTTAACCCAACTCTATTTCTTTGTATAGCTTTTACAACTTTCGTCACAGCTTCATTTTGCCCAATTACTTTTCCTTTTATCATTGAAGGAAGTTCGTGCAATCTATGCGTTTCTGCTTCCGCAACTCTATTTACAGGAATGCCTGTCATCATAGAAACTACTTCTGCAACATTATCTTCTGTAACAATTTCCTTGTTTAATTTAGAATCATCTTCCCATTGTTTTTGAGCAGAGTTTAAAGCAGCTTCAATGTTTTTTTCATCATCTCTTAACTTCGCAGCTTCTTCATATTTTTGACCATTAACCGCTTTTGTTTTACGATCTCTAATAATTTCTAATTGAGACTCTAACTCTAAAACTTGTTGAGGAACTACAATATTTGTGATATGAATTCTAGAACCAGCTTCATCTAAAGCATCAATTGCTTTGTCAGGAAGATATCTATCCGTCATATATCTGTTTGTTAATTTTACACAAGCTTCAATAGCATCATCTGTATAATTTACATGATGATGTTCTTCGTATTTAATCTTAATATTTTGTAATATTTGAATAGTTTCTTCTACGGATGTTGGATCTACAATTACTTTCTGGAAACGACGTTCTAAGGCGCCATCTTTTTCGATATTTGTTCTAAATTCATCCAACGTAGTTGCACCTATACATTGTATTTCTCCTCTTGCTAAAGCTGGTTTTAACATGTTTGAAGCATCTAAAGAACCGGTTGCACCACCAGCACCAACAATGGTGTGAATTTCATCTATAAATAAAATGATGTCCTCATTTTTTTCAAGTTCATTCATTAGGGCTTTCATGCGTTCTTCAAATTGACCTCTATATTTTGTGCCCGCAACTAAGCTTGCTAAATCTAGAGAAACAATACGTTTATCAAACAAAATTCTAGATACTTTACGTTCTACAATTCTTAACGCTAAACCTTCCGCAATAGCAGATTTACCAACTCCAGGTTCACCAATTAACATTGGATTGTTTTTCTTTCTTCTACTTAAAATTTGCGAAACACGTTCAATTTCTTTTTGTCGTCCAACAACTGGGTCTAATTTACCCTTCTCAGCTAAATCAGTTAAATCTCTACCAAAATTATCTAATACAGGAGTTTTTGATTTTCTAGCCGTTTTACTTTTTTGAGATTGATCAAAAGGATTTGGTTTTTCTGAAGCATACTCATCATCAGAAGGAGTTTCTGCTATTGGGTTTGATGGTAAATCGACATCAACTTCATCTACATGTAATTGTTTATATAACGTTTTAACATCATCATAATTCACATTATATTTTTGAATCAATTTTGTCGTTGGGTCATTTTCATTTCTTAAAATACATAATAATAAATGTGCAGTATCTATCGCTTCACTTTGATATAATTTAGCTTCTAAAAAAGTAGTTTTTAGTGCTTTTTCTGCTTGTCTAGTTAAGCGTAAACTTGGCTTATCTTTATTTTCGGTAAATGTTGGGTTAGATGGGTTTAATTGTTCTAGCTTTTTGCGTAATAAAATTAAATCAACATCAAATGTTGTTAAAATTTCTATAGCTTTTCCTTCGCCTTTTCTAATTAAACCTAATATTAGATGTTCTGTTCCAATAAACTCATGCCCTAATCTTAAAGCTTCTTCTTTACTGAAAGTAATTACATCTCTAACTTTTGGTGAAAAATTATCGTCCATATTTCGTTCTCTCTATATTGATGTGTTGTAAATTTAGTCCTTTTTTTTTTTAATAATTACAAAAAATATGCCAATGATAAATTATTGGTCTTTTAATTGTCACACTAAGATAGAAAACTCTCGCAAATCAAGCAAATAAAATACTGTTAAAAATTATCATAAAATGTTGATAACTCTAGTCAATTACAGATGCTAAAACCTTTGTGGGAAGAGAGAGAAATGGTATCTTGCCTTGTTTTAAAAAAATGAATTAATTTTAATCAAAATATATATATGTCAGACGGAGAAAAGTTAATTCCGATTAACATTGAGGATCAGATGAAAGCTGCATACATCGATTACTCGATGTCAGTAATTGTTTCAAGAGCATTACCCGATGTAAGAGATGGTTTAAAGCCTGTTCACAGAAGGGTTTTGTTTGGTATGCATGAGTTAGGAATTAAAGCAACTGGATCCTACAAAAAATCTGCAAGAATTGTTGGGGAAGTTTTAGGGAAGTTTCACCCTCACGGAGATACTTCTGTATACGATTCGATGGTAAGAATGGCGCAACATTGGAGTGTGCGTTACATGATGGTTGATGGTCAAGGAAATTTTGGTTCTGTGGATGGAGATAGTCCTGCAGCAATGCGTTATACAGAGGTTAGAATGCAAAAGATATCAGAAGACATGTTGGCTGATATTGAAAAAGATACCGTAGATCATCGTTTAAATTTTGATGATACTTTACAAGAACCAACAGTTTTACCAACTCGTATTCCTACTTTATTAGTAAACGGAGCTTCGGGAATTGCTGTAGGTATGGCAACAAATATGGCGCCACATAACTTAACTGAAGTTATTAATGGTACTATGGCATATATCGAAAATAGAGATATTGAAATCGATGAGTTAATGCAACATATCACTGCGCCAGATTTTCCAACAGGAGGAATTATTTATGGTTATGATGGTGTAAGAGATGCTTTTCATACAGGTCGTGGACGTATTGTAATGCGTGCTAAAGCTATTATTGAAGAGGTAAAGGGACGTGAATGTATCATTGTTACAGAAATTCCTTATCAAGTGAATAAAGCAGAAATGATTAAAAAAACTGCTGAATTAGTAAATGATAAAAAAATAGAAGGTATTTCTAATATTAGAGATGAATCTGATAGAAATGGAATGCGAATTGTATACATATTAAAACGTGATGCAATTCCTAATATCGTCTTAAATAAGTTATTTAAATATACACAATTACAAACTTCATTTAGTGTAAATAATATTGCTTTGGTTAAAGGAAGACCAGAACAATTAAATTTAAAGCAGTTAATTCATTATTTTGTTGAACACAGACATGAAGTTATTGTTCGTAGAACAGAATTCGAATTAAAGAAAGCAGAAGCGAGAGCGCATATTCTAGAAGGATTAATTATTGCATCTGATAATATTGATGAAGTCATAAAAATTATTAGAGCATCTTCTAATGCAGATGAAGCAAAAGAAAATTTAATTGAACGTTTTGAGTTAACTGAAATTCAAGCAAAGGCAATTGTAGAAATGCGTTTGCGTCAATTAACCGGTTTAGAACAAGATAAATTACGTGCAGAGTTTGATGCAATTATGTTAACAATCATAGACTTAAAAGATATTTTAGCAAACGAACCTAGGCGTTATCAAATTATTAAAGACGAGTTACTTCACATCAAAGACAAGTATGGTGATGAGCGTAGATCAGTAATAGAATATGCTGGTGGAGATATGCGTATTGAAGATATGATTCCTGACACAAAAGTGGTTGTAACAATCTCTAATGCAGGGTATTTAAAACGTACAAATCTTGAAGAATATAAAGTTCAGAATAGAGGAGGAAGAGGTCAAAAAGGAGCAACTACAAGAAATGAAGATTTCTTAGAGCATTTATTTGTAGGGACAAATCATCAATATATGATGTTTTTCACTCAAAAAGGAAAAGTGTTCTGGATGCGAGTTTATGAAATTCCTGAAGGTGGTAAAAACACCAAAGGTAGAGCAATGCAAAACCTAATCAATATTGAACAAGATGATAAAGTAAAAGCATTCTTAGTAACACAAGATTTAAAAGACGAAGAGTACATCAATAGTCATTATGTAATTATGGCAACTAAAAAAGGTCAAGTTAAAAAGACTTCATTAGAGCAATATTCTCGTCCAAGAACAAATGGTATTAATGCAATTACGATTAAAGAAGGAGATGAATTATTAGAGGCTAAATTAACAACTGGAGACAGTCAAGTAATGTTAGCTTTAAAATCTGGTAAATCAATTCGTTTCGAAGAAGCTAAAACGCGTCCAATGGGAAGAACTGCTTCTGGAGTAAGAGGTATTACTTTACAACACGAAAATGATGAGGTAATTGGTATGGTTGCTGTTAATGATATGGAAAGCAATATATTGGTTGTTTCAGAAAAAGGATATGGAAAGCGTTCTAAGTTAGAAGATTATAGAATTACCAATAGAGGGGGTAAAGGAGTTAAGACTTTAAATATCTCAGAAAAAACAGGTAGTCTAGTCGCTATTAAAAATGTAGATGACTCTAACGATTTAATGATTATAAACAGGTCTGGTCTTACGATTAGAATGGCTGTTGAAGATTTAAGAGTTATGGGGCGTGCAACACAAGGTGTTCGTTTAATAAATATTAAAGATTCTGACAGTATAGCTGCTGTTGCAAAAGTTGCTCACGAAGAAGAAACTGAAGAGGATGCTGAAGATGGCATGGAAATTGAAAATGATTCAGATGAAAATGATAATCAAGAATAACAATTAATCAAATACTTATTAAAATGAAAAATCAAATATTAGCACTTTCTTTTGGATTGATGACCATTGGAATATTTGCACAAAAAACTGAATTAAAAGCTGCAGAGAAGGCGATAAAGAAGAGCGAGTTTGCAGCAGCATTAACTGCTGTAAATTCTTTAGATGCTATGGAAGCAAGTATGGAAGCTAAATACAAAGCAAAATATTATTATTTAAAAGGACAAGCTTTATCAGGTCAAGATAGTTATAGTGAGAGTGCGGATGCCTTCAATAAGTTATTTGCTTATGAAATAGAAATAGGAAAAGATAAATACACCAAATTAGCACAACCGATGCTAAATTCTATGATAGAAAAAATTTCTAATAAAGCAGCTAAACTTTACAATGATGATAAAGATTATAAAGGCGCTTCAGAAAATTTTTATTTAACTTATAGTTTGTACCCAGCAGATACAACGACATTGTATAACGCAGCAATAAGCGCTTCTTTAGCAAAAGAATATGACACTTCTTTAATGTATTATAAAGAATTAAAAGAAATCGGTTATACGGGTATAAAGACCCAATACCTTGCTGTAAATAAAGAATCTGGGGAAGAAGAAGATTTAGGGTATAAAACACAGAGAGATTTAATGGTGAAAGCGGGCAATTATACGACACCTACAGATAAAAACTCACCATCTAAACAAGCCGAAATTGTAAAAAGTATCGGGTATATTTATGTGAATCAAGGAAAGCCAGAATTAGCGATTGCTGCTTTAAAAGAAGCTAGAAAAGCAAGTCCAAAAGACTTAAACTTGCTTTTAAATGAAGCTCAAATGTATGTAGAGTTAAAGCAAATGGATAAATTTGGTGAGTTAATGAAAGAAGCTATTAAGTTAGACCCAAATGACCCAAATTTATTTTTTAATTTAGGGGTGGTAAATGCGAATGAAAAGAAAAATGAAGAGGCAATTAAATATTATAAAAAAGCAATTGAATTAAAGCCAGATTATGCTGATGCTTATATGAATTTATCTGCGGCTATTTTATCTGGAGAACTAGCGATTGTTGAAGAAATGAATAAGAACCTTAGTAACTTTAAAAAATATGATGAGTTAGAGGCTAAGCAAAAAGATTTATACAAAAAAGCTTTACCATATTTAGAAAAAGCAGACGGTATTAAAAGGTCTATAGAAACAGTAAGATCTCTTTTAAATATCTATGATATTTTAGAAATGACTGATAAAGCAGATGCTTTAAGATCAATATATAAAGAAATGAGAGGGTAATAATATACTTAAGATCATATATATAAAAATCCAAAACTTAAAAGTTTTGGATTTTTTTTTATACTATTTTTTTGATGACTCTAAGTTTGTGAGTATGCTTTTGTATGTCGGCATTAAAAATACCACTATGATCTAAAGTGTCAATCCTTACTTTACCGTGTGCATGAATAATATGGTAGTCATTTAAAATGATTCCTACATGAATGATATCGCCTTCTTCGTTGTCAAAAAAAGCCAAGTCACCTGGTTCACTTTCTTCAATAAAACTTAAAACCTCTCCTTGTGAGGCTTGTTGTTTTGCGTCTCTAAAAAGTTTATAACCACAAAGTTTATAAACCATTTGTGTAAAACCAGAACAATCAATACCAAAAGGAGTTTTACCTCCCCATAAAAATGGAGCATTTAAAAAAGTAAATGCTTTTTGAATAATTTCACTTTTTAAAAGTGTTCCAGTAATAATTTCACCTTCGTATTTAAACCTCTTCGTGTTAATATAAAACTGATCTTTAATGTAAAAAGGCAATCTAGAGCCTAAAGGAATTGTTATTAAATCGTTTGTTGAGCTAGAAATAAAATCAATTATTTCACCAGAATAAACGGGTTCAATTAATGATAGTTTGTTAAATAAATCTTCAGAAATTTCTTCAAATTGTATGTTATCTATATAGCCTTCATAATCTTCAAAAGCCAATTTAACTTTACTCCAATTTTTCTCTTTTTCAATAATTGTAAAATGCTCACCAAATAGCACCTGACTTGTCATTTCTGAAGTATCAGAAGCTTCTGCGCGAATAGGAACAATACTAAGATTACAAATACCGTGAATCAAACTCTATTTTTTATATTCTTTCAATAATCATTGCACTAGCACCTCCACCACCATTGCAAATTGCAGCAGCACCAATTTTGGCATTATTTTGTTTTAAGATTGATGTTAAAGCAATTACAATTCTTGCACCAGAAACACCCAAAGGATG
>JBNMNZ010000016.1:0-11358 GCA_051276605.1 Polaribacter sp.
TTTTTTTTGTTAAAATAATAGATGCTTTACTCTAAAGCTCCTAAATAACGTTCTGCATCTAAAGCAGCCATACAACCTGTTCCGGCAGCAGTTACAGCTTGTCTATATTCTTTATCTTGTATATCCCCAGCAGCAAAAACTCCAGGTAAATTTGTTTTAGTAGTTTTTCCTTTGGTAATTAAGTAACCGGTTTCATCCATTTCTAAAACACCTTTAAATAAATCTGAGTTTGGCGTATGTCCGATGGCAATAAAAAGACCTGTTACATCAATAGTATGCGTTTCTTTTGTTTGATTGTTGATTGCTCTTACTCCTTCAACCACATTAGAACCTAAAACCTCATCGACTTCAGTATTGTATAAAACTTCAATATTTGCTGTTTTTTCAACTCGATGTTGCATTGCTTTCGAAGCTCTCATAAAATCTTTACGCACTAAAATTGTAACTTTTTTACAAATATTTGCTAAGTAGGTGGCTTCTTCTGCAGCTGTATCCCCCGCTCCAACAACAACTACATCTTGTCCTTTATAGAAAAAACCATCACAAGTTGCACAAGCCGAAACGCCACCACCAATTAAACGTTGCTCACTTTCGATTCCTAAATATTTTGCAGTTGCTCCTGTAGAAATAATAATCGTTTCAGCATCAATATGTTTTGTTTCATCCACAATAACTTTATGAGTTCCTCCAACTTCTTTACTTAATTCAACTTTAGTGACCAATCCAAAACGAACTTCAGTACCAAAACGTTCTGCTTGCTTTTTTAGATCTTCCATCATTGCAGGTCCATCAGTTCCTTCTGCATAACCCGGAAAATTATCAACTTCAGTTGTCGTTGTTAACTGGCCACCCATTTGCATTCCTGTGTACATAATTGGTTTCATGTCTGCTCTTGCAGCATATATTGCTGCAGTATATCCTGCAGGACCAGAACCAATAATTAAACATTTTATTTTTTCTATTGTATCTGACATATTTTATTTCTATGATTAAGGATAACAAAAATATTATTTTTTATGCCTATAAAATAGGATTGTTTATAAGTTTTAACAATGGCAAAATAAATATATAACATTAATTAAATGTAAACTCTCCTTGGAAGACATGTTACTCTTTAGGAAGCAGTTTTACAATCCCTAAATTTTCAACTCCGACATAGATATACCCATCCAAACCTTGCTCTATAGATCGAACTCTACCAATATCTTTCAATAATTTTTCTTCTTTAAAAACCTTATTTCCTTTTAAAATAGACCTGCTTACATATTGAAATTTTAAAGAGCCTACCAATAAACTTCCTTTCCATTTACCATATCTATCGCTTGATATAAAAGCCATTCCACTTGGTGCAATCGAAGGTGTCCAGAAGTGTATCGGATTTTCCATCCCTGGAAGTGAACTGTTTTTTGTGAATTTTGTGCCGCTATAATTGATGCCAAAACTTGCTTTTGGCCATCCGTAATTTTTGCCTTTTTGAATAACATTTATTTCATCTCCACCTCTTGGTCCGTGTTCATGAGACCAAATTTCATTTGTAAATGGATTGATTTCCATTCCTTGTGGATTTCTATGTCCGAAGCTATAGATTGCTTTTTTCGCATTCTTTACATTGACAAATGGATTATCAGTCGGAATAGAACCATCATCATTTAGTCTATAAATTTTACCACAATCTCTAGTAATATCTTGCGGATTTTCATCTCTATTTCCTCTATCACCAATGCTAAAAAAGACATGATTATCAACATCAAAAGCAATTCTAGAACCAAAATGCTGTCCTTTTGTTGAATTAGGGCTTGCTTTATACAAAACTTCTTGATCAATTAACTCTGTACCTTTTAACCTTGCCCTCATTAAAGTTGTATTGCCACCACTTCCCCTTCCTTCTGATGAAGCATACGTTAAATAAATCCAACCATTTTCTTTATAATTAGGGTGCAATTCAATATCCATAAATCCACCTTGTCCTCGAACATAAATTTTTGGAACTCCACTGATTTCTTTTTTAATTCCGTTTTTAAAACGAATGAGTTTTCCTTCCTTTTCTGAAATTAGCATGGCGTTATCTGGCAGGAAAGTAAACCCCCAAGGATTGTCTAATTCTGGCACAATGAGTTCATACTCTTTACGTTGAGAACTAGAAGACAAAGACATCAAAAAAACTAACACAAAAAAGGAAATATATCGCTTCATTACTAAGTGAATTAAATTAAAAATATCAACACAATATATAACTATTATTGTATATTTGCAGTCCTTAAATGAGGAATCATTTTCGGGGTGTAGCGTAGCCCGGTCATCGCGCCTCGTTTGGGACGAGGAGGTCGCAGGTTCGAATCCTGCCACCCCGACTAAAACTTCAGAATTATTTTTTCTGAAGTTTTTTTGTTTGTAAAATCCGCAAACTTTTAACCTAATCTTATGTTTAACTAATTGTTTTACACCTTAAACAATTTGTATCTTTGTTTGTAGCTTCTAAAACCAAAGAAATGAAATTTTTTGACAATAACGATATCTTTAATCTTGATAAAATTTATAGAATTAACTTAATAAATAGTTGCTCTGGTTTTAAGTCTGCAAATTTATTAGGATCAATTTCTATTAACGGAACTCCTAATGTTGCCATTTTTAGTTCAGTTACCCATTTAGGATCAAGCCCACCAACTTTGGGTTTTATTTTAAGGCCCACAACAGTTCCAAGAGATACTTATAAAAATATTAAGGAATTTGGTGTTTTTACGATTAATCATATCTGGGAAGATGTGATTGAAGATGCACATCACACATCAGCAAAATATCCAGAAGGAATCTCTGAATTTAACATGACGAATTTAGAATCTGAATTTAAAGGTAAATTCGAGGCTCCTTTTGTTAAAAATGCGCCTGTACAAATGAGCATGAAATTTATAGAAGAAATTTACGTACCTTCTAACGATGTAATGTTAATTGTTGCTCAAATTCAGGAACTATATGTACAAGATACATTACTTCAAGAAGATGGCCTAATTAATTTATCGAAAGGAAATATTGTGACCATTAATGGTTTAGACACCTATGCCGTTCCTAAATTTAAAAAACAACTATCATATCAACGTCCTAAAGATTTAAATAAGATGTCATGAAAATTCTCGTAACAGGTGCAACTGGCTATATTGGCAAACGTTTAATTCCTTTATTATTAAATGATGGTCATAAGGTCGTTTGCGCTGTAAGAGATAAAGGCAGAGCAAAAAGTTATTTCAAGGACCGGAAAAACATTGTGCTAGCAGAAGCTGATTTTTTAAATTTCACGAGTTTAAAAAACATACCCAAAGATATTGATGTTGCCTATTATTTAATTCACTCCATGTCTAATTCTGCTAAAGAGTTCCATATTTTAGAAGAAAAATGCGCTTTCAATTTTAAACGTTTTGCCGAACAAACTACTTTAAAACAAGTTATCTATTTAAGTGGAATTACAAATGACACAAAACTATCTAAACATTTATTGTCTAGAAAAAATGTAGAAAACACCTTAGCATCAGAAAAATATGCCTTAACAACTTTTAAAGCAGGAATTATAGTTGGATCCGGAAGTTCATCATTTGAAATTATTAGAGATTTGGTTGAAAAATTACCTGTGATGATTGCTCCAAAATGGTTAGATACAAAAACACAACCTCTAGGAATTAGAGATGTTTTATCATTCTTACACCGAGCAATTGGCAAAAAAAAGTTATACAACAAATCTTTTGATGTTTTTGGCCCTGAAGTTTTGACTTACAAAGAAATGTTATTGCAATTCTCTGAAGTTAGAAAATTAAAAAGATGGATTTTAACTGTACCAGTAATGACACCAAAATTATCTTCTTACTGGTTATATTTTGTAACCTCTACTTCCTATAAACTGGCAAGTACGTTGGTGAATTCTATGGGCGTAGAAGTTATTGGAAACAAAAGTGACATCAATAAAATATTAGATGTACAACCAATGTCTTATAAGCAGGCTGTTAAGTTTGCTTTTGTAAAAATAAAACAAAACAGTATCATTTCTAGTTGGAAAGATTCTTACATCAGTAGCGGGAAATTAAAAAACTATGTACATGAATTTATTAATGTACCAAAACATGGTTGTTTTAAAGATTTCAAAAAAAGAAAAGTTAAAAACGAAAATTGCGCTTTAGATAAAATTTGGTCAATTGGTGGTGAAACTGGTTGGTATTACGGAACTTTTCTATGGAAAATTAGAGGGTTTGTGGATCAGTTTTTTGGAGGTGCAGGCTTACGAAGAGGAAGAAGACATCCATCAGAATTAAATGCGGGTGACGCGTTGGATTTTTGGCGGGTAATTTATGCTGATAAAGAAAAAGGCAAACTCCTACTCTATGCAGAAATGGTTTTACCAGGTGAAGCTTGGTTAGAATTTAAAATTGAAGAAGGCATTTTATATCAAACTGCAACCTTTAGACCTCATGGTCTTGCAGGTAGATTGTATTGGTATGCTGTAATGCCTTTTCATTGGTTTGTTTTTAATGGAATGATTAATAACATCAATAAGTAATTTTGAAAAAAGAACACCTTCCAACAAAAGATTGCCCCGTCTGTAAACGACCATTCACTTGGAGAAAAAAATGGGAGAAAAATTGGGAAAACGTTAAATATTGTAGCGAAAAATGCAGGAGAAACAAAATAACACAGGCTTAATATGGTTTCGTAATAATTTACGAATAATAGACAATGCTTCACTTGAAAAAGCAGTTGAAAATTGCAATAAAATAATTGCTGTGTATTGTTTTGATCCAAAATTATTTAGAATTGATGAATTTGGTTTCCAAAAAACAGCGAAGTTTAGAGCAAAGTTTTTAATTGAAACAATTACTGATTTAAAGCAAAATTTAGCGAATATAAACGTCACGCTTCTCACCTATTTTGAAAGTCCTGAAAATAAAATTCATGAAATTTGTGATGCCTTTTCAATAGATGCTATATACACGCAAAAAGAATGGACAAAAGAAGAAATTATAACAAACAATCTCACAAAAGATACGCTTTCAGAAACTATAGACTTTATAGAAGATTATGATCAATTTTTATATCACCCAAAGACGGTTTCAAAGAATTTTAACAACATCCCTGACGTTTTTACACAATTCAGAAAGAAGTTAGAAAAGTATATTACAATTCAAGAAGAAGTTTCAATTTCAAAATTACCAGTATCTAATACTATTGAAAATAACACTAAAATCCCAACCCTTTTAGAACTAGGTTTTAACGATTTTGAAGTACAACCGAATACTGCATTTCCTTTTTTAGGAGGAGAAAATGAAGCACTAAAAAGATTGAACTATTATTTATTTGAAAGTAAGAAAGTAGGGTTTTATAAAAAAACAAGAAACGGCTTAATTGGTATAGATTATAGTACAAAGTTTTCGCCTTGGTTGGCAAACGGCAGTTTATCTGCAAAAAGTATTTACTGGGAAATAAAAAGATACGAAGCTGAATTTGGCGCAAATGATTCTACTTATTGGGTGATTTTTGAATTGATTTGGAGAGATTATTTTAAATATATTTCTTTAAAATACGATTCAAAAATATTTAAAATAGGTGGGATTTTAGATAAAGAATACCATTGGAATACTGATAGTAAAATCATTGAAACATGGATTCATGGAAAAACCAAGGACGATTTTGTGAATGCAAATATGATCGAGCTCAAAGAAACAGGTTGGATGAGCAATCGAGGAAGACAAAATGTGGCTTCTTATTTTTCGAAAGAACTTTTGTTAGATTGGAGAATTGGCGCTGCATATTTTGAATCTATGCTGATAGATTATGATGTGCATAGCAACTATGGGAATTGGATGTATGTCGCTGGTGTTGGTAATGATCCAAGAGATCGAAAATTTAATACGCAATTACAAGCTGAACGTTATGATGCAAATCATAAATTTAGAAAAATTTGGTTAGAAAAAACATTGTTTTAAGATGAAAAAATTACGGTTAATTTTAGGAGATCAATTAAACAGTGAACATTCTTGGTTTATAGAAACTGATAAAAATGTTACCTACTGCTTGTTTGAAATGCGACAAGAAACAGATTATGTAACACATCATATTCAAAAAGTTGTTGGCTTTTTTGCTGCGATGAGAAATTTTGCTAATACTCTAGAAAAAGCAAACCATACTGTTATCTATTTCAATATAAATGACAACAAAAACACACAAAGTTTAGTTGAAAACTTAGCGGTATTAATCAAAGAAAATAATATTGAAAAATTTGAATATTTATCACCCGATGAATACAGGCTAGATGAACAGCTGAAGAAATTTTCTTCTAATTTAAATATTGAAGCTGAAGTTTTTTCAACAGAACATTTCTACACAGAAAGAGAAGATTTAGAAACCTTTTTTAAAGGTAAAAAACAATTTTTGATGGAGAACTTTTATCGCAATATGCGTAAAAAATATCAAATTTTAGTAATTGATAACCAACCTGAAGGTGGAAAATGGAATTATGATGCTAGTAACCGAAAAAAATGGAAAGGTGATTCTTTAATTCCGCCAGAAATTAGTTTTGATAATAATGTCGAAAATATTCTTTCTGACATCAAAAAAGCAGAAATACAAACAATTGGAAATATCAATTCTAAGTATTTTGAATATCCTATCTCTAGAAAACAGGCAATAGCACAATTAGACTATTTCTGCGAACACTTATTAGTTCACTTTGGTGATTATCAAGATGCAATGCATACCGATAAAATCTATCTTTTTCATAGTAGAATTTCTTTTGCCATGAACACCAAAATGATTTCACCTAAAGAAATTATTGAGACTGTTTTAGAAACGTATAGAGAACAAGAAGATGACATTGATATTTCACAAGCTGAAGGTTTTATAAGACAAATTTTAGGCTGGCGAGAATACATGAGAGGCATGTATTGGATGTTGATGCCAAATTATAAAAAAGAAAACTTCTTTGAAAATAAACATAAATTACCCGATTTTTTCTGGACAGGTAAAACAAAAATGAATTGTTTGAAAAATGCAATCAATAATTCATTAGATAACGGATATGCACATCACATTCAGCGTTTAATGATTACAGGTAATTTTGCATTATTAACACAAATACATCCAGATGAAATTGATGCTTGGTATTTGGGAATTTATGTAGACGCAATAGAATGGGTTCAATTACCAAATACGCGAGGAATGAGTCAGTTTGCAGATGGTGGAAAGATAGCCACAAAACCTTATGTTTCTAGTGGAAGTTACATCAGTAAAATGAGTAATTATTGTGATGCCTGTGTGTATAAAAAAACAAAGAAATTCGAGGATGACGCATGTCCTTTTAATACGCTTTATTGGAATTTTCTAGATGAAAAACAAGAAAAATTATCTTCGAATTTTAGAATGAAGATGATGTATAGTTTATTAAATAAAATGTCATCCGAAGATAGAAGTCGAATTAAAGAGAAAGCAAATCATATAATAGAAAACTTAGATGAATATTAATAAAGAAGAAATACATATTGTTTGGTTTAAACGTGATTTACGTTTGCAAGATAATGAAGCAATTAAAAATGCTTTAGCATCTAATAAACGTGTACTTTTCTTATATGTTTTTGAAAATTCATTAGTCGAAGATCCTCATTATGACATTCGCCATTGGAACTTTATAAAACAATCTTTAGTAGATTTAAATACTGATTTAAAAAAGCACAACAGCAAAGTTCTTTGCGTACAAACAGAAGTTGTTAGCGCCTTCAATCAACTATTTAATAAATATAATGTTCATACTGTTTTTTCCCATCAAGAAACCGGTTTACTTATTACATATAATAGAGACAAAGAATTTATAAGATATTGTAGAAATAACTCTGTAAACTGGAAAGAGAGTAATAATAATGGGATTTTAAGAGGGCTATTAAGCAGAAAAGATTGGTTTGAAAAATGGGATGACTACATGCATAACCCTCTAATTAAAAATGAGCTTAACGATGCTGATTTTATTTCGATTCAAGAAATTACTGAGCTAGAAAAATACTTTCACTCTGTAGATCTAGAAACTCCAAAACATAAATATTTTCAAAAAGGAGGTACAAAAATGGCATGGAGATATGCCGATACTTTTTTTGATAAGCGTCATGAAAAATATATGTTTAACATCTCGAAACCTGCTTTAGCAAGAGAAAGCTGTAGCAGATTATCGCCTTATATAGCCTGGGGAAACGTTTCTATCCGTCAAATATTTCAGGAAGCCTTAAAACACAAAACAGATGCAAATAAAAGGCATTTAGGTGCCTTTATTTCTAGGTTGCGATGGCAAGCCCATTTTATACAGAAATTTGAAATGGAACATACTATGGAAAACGCAAGTATAAATAAAGGATATCAAAAATTAAAAAAAAGTATCTCTGCAGAATATCAGAAAGCTTGGGAAGAAGGTAAAACTGGCTTTCCTTTAATTGATGCTTGCATGCGTTGTTTGCAAGAAACTGGTTATTTAAATTTCAGAATGCGCGCCATGTTGGTTTCGTTTTTTACACACATTTTATGGCAACCTTGGCAAGCATCTTCTCAACATTTGTCTAAATTGTTTTTAGATTTTGAACCTGGAATTCATTTTCCACAATTACAAATGAATGCGGGTGAAACTGGAATAAATATCCTTAGAATTTACAATCCTGTAAAAAATAGTTTAGAACATGATGAGGACGGAACTTTCATAAAAAAATGGGTGCCTGAATTGGCAAGTTTACCAACTCCGTTTATACATGAGCCATACCTAATGACACCTTTAGATGAACAATTTAATAATTTTGAACTCGGTGTCATTTACCCAAACCCAATTGTGGATATTAAAACTGCTAGAAAAAAAGCAAGCGATATATTATGGAATATGAAAAAAGACACTGAAGTAAGAAAAGAGAGCGAAAGAATCCTAAAAAAGCATACACTTTCAGAAGGAAATAGAATGCTAAAAAGCAATTGATTTTTAGAGTTTTAACATATTATAATGTTATGTTAATTTTGTTTAATAATAATACAAATATGTTAAACATTTATTATCTTTGTTGTAGTTATGATATACAACACAACAAATAGAAATAAAGAAGCAGATGCAATTTTTGATGATCTACTAAGTAAATCATATTCTTTTTTTCAAGCAGTTAAAATGGGTGGTGTCGGTTCAAAAAGAATGATTATTGATGAAGTAAGTATTGGCTTCTCAAAATATATGAATGTAATTTCAGACATCAATTATGGCAGCATAGAGTTACGCGAAAAAGGTATTATCGTTCATATTAATAAAGGACTAAAAAACTTTAGTTGGGCAATTCCTTTTTATCAATTGCATATATACAAAACAAATGGTTTTAGTATCCATGCTTGTGGGAACTTTGTTCGCTTTAAAAATAATAAACTATTAAAAGAAAACAAAAAATTTCTTGATAAAATAATAGATATGAAAATAGAGAATAATACAAACTATGATTTCCAAAACGCTATCAATTAAATCTAGTTATAATGAATATTGATCTTATTGCGATTGACAGAATAATTGAAATGGCTTGGGAGGATAGAACAACTTTTGAATCAATTCAATTTCAGTTCAACTTAAAAGAACAAGAAGTCATTAATTTAATGCGAAGAGAAATGAAGCCGAAAAGCTTCAAAATGTGGAGAAAAAGAGTTCAGGGAAGAAAAACTAAACATGAAAAGTTAAGAACATTTGCAAAAGGTAGATTTAAATGTTCGAGACAAAAATCAATATCAAATAACTCAATTACAAAAAGATAACTCGTATTTTACTTTTAATACAAAAATAGATAAAGACAGCAAATTAAAAAGCTATAAAAGATAATTACGAGAATTGCATTAAAAGACGAATCCGCTTCTAGGTAACTTCACACTTTGGAGGTAAATTCCAAAATAAATCAAAAATAGTTGAATTACAAAACAGGTTAAATTATTAAGTTATGGATTTAATAAATAAAGCATTAGAATTTGAAACTAGAAAAATGAGATTCCCAACTACGAGTGATCGTATTATGGCAGCTAGAGAAGCAAAGGAATTAATTTTAAGCCTAAATGAAGTTTATAAGCAAAGTAAAGATTCAAAAATTATGGATACGATGAAACGTCTAACAACAATTAAACAAAAAATTGAAAAACGTTTAAAAGGTAAACCTTTAACCTCATAATAAGTTCACATTTCTCTTGCTTTTCTAACTTTTATAATTATATTCGAAAATTATAGAATAAAACAGAGAAACACAGAATGAATTTATTAGAAAGAGCTTTAGAATTTGAGAACAGAAAATTCTCATTTAAAACTACAAGTGATAGAATACTAGCCTCGAGAGAAGTAAAAGCCTTAGTATTAGAACTTAACGAAGTATACAAATTAGAAAAAGATCCAGAAATAATGGATCAAATGAAGCGCCTAACAGTAGTTAAACAAAAAATTGAGAAGCGCTTGAAAGGAAGAAGATAAAAACATATGAATAAAATTTTAGTCATTGGAGGAAGCAAAGGAATTGGAAATGCAATTATAAAATCTTTAGTTGATGAAAATTCAATAATAAATATTAGTAGAACTGCTCCTTTGCTTTTCCATGACAACCTCACTCACTATACTTGTGATATTCTTACAGATGACTTACCTGAGGCAGAAGAAATAGATACCTTAATTTATTGTCCAGGAAGTATTAATTTAAAACCAATTTCTCGATTAAAGTTAGACGATTTCAGAAATGACTTTGAAATAAATGTCATTGGCGCTGTAAAAGCAATACAACATTACTTACCTTCTTTGAAAAAAGGAAATAAACCTTCTATTTTACTTTTTAGCACTGTCGCTGCAAAATTAGGAATGCCTTTTCACGCAAGTGTTGCCGCTGCAAAATCAGCAGTAGAGGGGCTAACAAAATCTTTAGGAGCCGAATTAGCTCCTTTAATTCGTGTAAATGCAATTGCACCCACTGTAACGGATACAGATTTGGCTTCTAAATTATTGCGCAATGAACGAATGATAGAAAGCATTACAGAACGTCACCCTTTAAAAAAATATTTAGACCCTAAAGAAGTTGCTGACTTAGCTACTTTTTTAATCTCTGAAAAAGCAAGTTCAATCTCAGGTCAAATTTTTGAATTAGACTGCGGAATTGTAAGTTTTAAAATATAGTTAAACCTCAAAATAATGAACATTTATAATATAGAGATTAAGAGTCTCCAGAATAATCCTATTCTTTTTTCAGATTTTAAAGGGAAACATATCCTTTTTGTAAATGTAGCCTCTAAATGTGGCTTTACACCTCAATACAAAGGTTTAGAAGAATTGCACAATACGTATAAAGATAATTTGGTTGT
>JBNMNZ010000017.1:0-11121 GCA_051276605.1 Polaribacter sp.
ATATTCAGTGCGTTATGGGTGTTAAATGTGGTACCTCCAGGAATCGAACCAGGGACACAAGGATTTTCAGTCCTTTGCTCTACCAACTGAGCTAAGGTACCATCGCCTTAGCGGATGCAAATATAAAATGTTTTTTGACATCTCCTAGCTAAATTTTAAAAAAATCTATTGTATTTTTGAATTTCTTATAAAATTAAAGATGAATCTAATTATTGATGCTGGTAATACAAGGGTAAAACTTGCTGTTTTTGAGAAAGATAGGCTTGTTGAAGTGGTTTTTATTGACATGGAAAGTTTTTTTTTAGAAATAAAAAAAATATTAATAAAACACCAAATTACTGTTGGTATTTTGTCCAATGTAAATTTTATTTCTGAAGATAAGATACAAAAACTTCAAAAATTAGTCAATCTGTTAATTTTATCATCATCTACAGATGTTCCTTTTATCAATTTGTACGAAACTCCTGAAACTTTGGGGGTAGATAGAATTGCATTAGTTGCCGCTGCCGTAAATAAGTTTTCAGAGAAGAATATCTTAATTATTGATGCTGGAACTTGTATCACTTTTGATTTTGTGAATGACCAAACTGAGTATTTAGGGGGGGCAATTTCACCTGGAATTGAAATGAGGTACAAAGCATTGCATAATTTCACTACAAAATTGCCAAATTTGACAAAAAAAGAAATGCAAAATTTTATAGGAAACAATACAAATGGATGTATTAATTCTGGAGTGATTAATGGAGTTATTCAAGAATTAGATGGCGTTATTTATCAATATAAAAAGAAATATCCCAATTTAACAGTTGTTTTAACAGGAGGAGATACAAATTTCTTGTCAAAACAATTAAAAAGTAGCATATTTGCGAATCCAAATTTCCTCCTAGAGGGATTAAATAAAATATTGATTTTTAACAAAAACAAATGATTAGAAAGATTCTAGTAGCTTTATTACTGTTAACTTCTGTAACTTTTTTAGCACAAAGAACAAATTCATCTCCTTATTCTTATTTTGGTATTGGAGAAGAGTTTAGTAATACTACAGTAGAGCAGAGTTCTATGGGTGGTATAGGTGTAGCATTTAGCCATTATAAGTATTTGAACTTTTCGAATCCTGCTGCTTATTCAGATCTAAGATATACAACGTATTCTTTTGGATTATTGAATACTGATTTAACGATAAAAAGCAATACAACAGAGCAAAGTAGTAACTCAACAAGCTTGTCTTATATTGCTTTGGCTTTTCCTATTGGAGAAAAAGCAGGTTTCTCTATAGGTTTACAACCCGTATCTTCTGTGGGGTATTCATTAACAAACTCTCTTACAGATAGTGATGTTCTTGAAGTATCTTTATTTGAAGGTAACGGGGGAGTTAGTAAAATTTATAGCAGTTTTGGTATAAAATTATACAAAGGATTATCTTTAGGTATAGAAGTTGATTATAGTTTTGGTAATGTAAGTAATAGTATTACAAACCAAATAGATAATGTTTCTTTAGCAACTCGATATGATGAAGTTACATTAATAAAAGGAGGTTCTGTAAAACTAGGAGCTCAATACCAAAAAGAATTAAAAAATAAAATAGTTTTAAATGCAGGTGCTACTGTTAAATTAGGTAATGATTTAACAGTTACGGGTAATGATTATTTGTATTCATTGACTTTTGGAACTTCTGGATTTGAGAGCGCAAGAGATACTATCTCAAGTGCAAGCTTTAATGGTAAATTTAATTTACCATTAAAATCTACATTAGGTATTGGTTTAGGAAAGTTTGATAAATGGTATGCTGGTTTAGAATATGAAAGTCAAGACGCTATATCATCAACAACTTTGCTGGGAAGTGCTGATGGAGCATATAAATACGGCAACTCAAATAGATTCTCTTTAGGAGGGTTTTATTTGCCGAAAATAAACTCTATTTCAAGTTACTGGGAAAGAGTAACTTATAGGGCTGGAATTCGTCTTGAAAAAACTGGTTTATTGGTAGATGGATCAGGAAATAATACGAATTTTACACCAATTGACGACTTTGGCATATCTTTTGGATTAGGTTTACCATTAAAACGATTATCTACTGTTAATGCAGGGTTTGAGTTTGGTAAAAGAGGAACCACCAATAATAATTTAATCCAAGAAAATTATTTCAACTTCAGATTAAGCTTATCTTTGACAGATACAAATTGGTTTCAGAAGAGGAAAATTGATTAACAAAAAACCATTAAAATGAGAAAAATCACGTTTTTATTAGCAGTTACAATGTTTTTAGTTACTGTAAAAACAAATGCACAGGATGATGCAAAAAGAGAATGTACAATTAAATATAATCTTTTTAAAGGGGATTTTAAATCTAAAAAGTATGAAGATGCTTTCGTGAATTGGGAATATTTAATGGATAGCTGTAAAGATTTATCTGTAAATATTTATAAATATGGAGCAGATTTAGCACAAGATGTTAAAAAAGATCCAGTTTTAGCAAAAAGAGTTTACGAACAGAGGTTACAATATTTTCCAACGAAGAACCCTGCAAAAGTTCATAGTGATTATGCAACTTATTTAGCAGAAAATAATTTAGCATCTGAAGATGTTATTTTTTCGATTTTAGAAAAAGGATATGCTATAGACCCAACAAAAATGGGTGTAAAGAATTTATACAAATACTTTCAAGGTGTTACTGATAGAAATAAAGATACAAATCCTCAAAAAGTTTTTGATACGTATGATGATGTTTTAGAAAATGTAAATTTAAAGTTAGACAGTTATGCGAAGAAATTATCTAAATACCAAGACTCAACTATGGTCTTGGATAAAAGGGATGCGTCATTAAAGAGAGCTTATACTATAAATTCTAAAGCTTTAGGTACGGTTGAAGGAGGCTTAGATGCTATTATATCAGAAATTGCAACTTGTGTGAGGTTAGTTCCTTTATATCAAAGAGATTTTGAAGCTAATAAATCGAATGCAATTTGGTTAAGAAGATCAGTGTCTAGAATGTTTAATAAAGAATGTCAAGATGAACCTATGTACGAAACATTGGCAAAAGCATATGCAGAAGCAGCTCCTTCTCCAGATTCTTACACTTTCTATGCAGGTATCTTAGAGAAAAATGGTGATGCTAGTGGAGCAGCAGCAATGAGAGAAAAAGCATTTAATTTGGAAACTGATCCTACAAAAAAAGCAAAATATAAATTAAAGTTTGCACAAGCTGCAAAATCTAGAGGTCAATTATCTAAAGCTAGAAGTTTAGCAAGAGAAGCTTTAAGTTTTAATCCTAATTTTGGTAAAGCATATTTATTAATTGCAAGATTATATCAATCTAGTGTTAATAATTGTGGTAGCAATGAATTTGAAAAGAGAATGGTGTATGTGGCAGCTTTAAGACAAGCTCAAAGAGCATCATCTGTAGATCCTAGTATTTCTTCTGCGGCAAGAAAATATATTAATAATTACAGAGCTAATTTACCGAGTAAGAAAGTTATTTTTACTGCGGGTGTAGCACCTGGAAGTAATTATAGTATTAAATGTTGGATTGGTGAAACTGTAAAAATTCCTAATTAATATTTTGTGAGTAATTACAAAAAAATAGTATTAAAAAGCATTGCAGTTCTTTATGGAACAGCAATGCTTTTTTCTTGTGCTAATAACACACAAAAAGTAAGAGACTTTTTAGCAGATAAAAATTTACCTGTTGGTTCAGCAAAAGATGCTTATCATGTATATAAAGACTCTGGTAGAATTACATCAAAATTAATTACACCAGTAATGTTAGATTTTAGTAATAGAAAAGAGCACCCTTATAGTGAATTTCCTGATGGAATTAAAATCGTTAATTTTGAAAGAAACGGAATTGATTCTGTCACTATTACAGGAAATTACGCTTTATCTTATGCTAAAACATCTATCTCAGAAATTACAGGGAATGTGGTGGTTGTTAATCATACTGATAAATCTAGATTAGAAACAGAACAATTATTTTGGGATGAAAAAACAAAGTATTTTGTTTCTGAAAAAGCATTTAAACTAACAAAAGAAAGTGATACGATTTTTGGTATTGGCTTTGAGTCTAAAGATGATTTATCAAAACACCTATCAAAAAAAACCACAGGAAAATTAGAAACATCAGAAGAATAATATTATGAATAAAATTTGGAGATTTTTTCAATACGGATATTTATTAATTGCAGTGATTTGCTTAGTTGAGGGTCTTTTGAAATTAAATTCAGATAGAAGCAAAGCGGTACTTTTAATTGTGGCTTCAATTTTTATTACCTTAGTGTTTTTATTTAAAAGGCGTTTTAGAAAAAAAGTAGCGCAAAGAAACAATCTAAACAAGTAGAATTTTAGTTCTTAATGGAAATTGAACTCATTATTATAACTGTATCAATTTTATTATCCGCCTTCTTCTCAGGGATGGAGATTGCATTTGTTTCTGCGAACAAAATGCACATAGAGTTAGAGAAGAAAAGAGATGGTTTCATACCAAAAATTCTTAGAATTATAACTCAAAAATCATCAAAATTTATAACCACAATGTTAGTGGGTAATAATATTTCTTTGGTAATTTATAGTTATTACATGGGTGGGTTTTTGTTAAGAATGCTACCTCTAAATAGTTTTAACGAATTTTCTATTTTACTGATACAGACAATTATTTCCACGATTGTGATTTTAGTAACCGCCGAGTTTTTGCCAAAAGCAATTTTTAGAATTTATGCAAATGAGGTGCTGAAGATATTTGCGATTCCTGCGTATGTTTTCTATTATTTATTTCATTTTTTCTCAGAATTTATTACAATAATTTCAGACTTTTTTTTGCGAGTATTTTTTAAAACAAATGCCTATGAAGAGCAAACAGAATTTAGTAAAGAAGAATTAGGTAATTACATAAATGAGCAGTTAGAAACAGGTAATGTAGACTATGACCTAGATTCCGAAATTCAGATTTTTCAAAACGCATTACAATTTCAAAATGTAAAAGCGAGAGAAGTTATGGTTCCTAGAACAGAAATTGTATCTGTAGAAATTCATGAAACTGTTTCGAATTTAAAGAATGCTTTTATTAAAACAGGGTTGTCGAAAATTTTGGTATACAAATCATCTTTAGATGATGTTGTTGGATATGTAAATGCTTTTGAGTTATTTAAAAACCCAAAAACTATAAAATCAATTTTACTGCCTTTAGAGCTTGTTCCCGAATCTATGATGATTAATGATATTTTGAATACGTTAATAAAAAAGCGTAAAAGTGTAGCTATTGTTATCGACGAATATGGTGGAACTTCGGGTATGATTACCGTTGAAGATATTGTAGAAGAATTATTTGGTGAAATAGAAGATGAACATGATTCTCAAGAGTTTTTAGAACAAAAAATTAACGATTCAAAATTTAATTTTTCTGCAAGATTAGAAGTCGATTATTTAAATGAAGAATATAATTTAAATATTTCAAAATCGGAAGCTTATGAAACTTTAGGAGGCTATATTATTGAACATACAGAAAATATTCCAGAAGAAAAAGAGTTGATTGAAATTGATCATTTAGAATTTAAAATTTTAAAAATGAGCGGTGCAAAAATTGATGAAGTTTCATTAAAAATTATCAATCCAGAAGATTAAAATTCAAATTGAGAGCTCAATACTGAAAAATAGCACTTAACAACCTACTAATAAGTGCGAAATGGGTTGTAATATTTAAAGCAAAATCCTATATTCGCGAACTGAAAATAAATAAACGACGTATGGCAGTTTTATCAAAAATTAGAGAACGCTCAATGTTCTTAATTATCATTATTGGATTAGCACTTTTTGCTTTTGTCTTAGACCCATCTACACTTGGTGATTTTTTTAACTCTAATAAAGTAAATGAAATAGGTGAGATTAATGGAGAATCTATATCTAGACAAGAGTTTGCTGAAGAATTAGAAAGCTACAAACAAAAAGCAGGAAATAGTGTTACAGAAATGCAAGCATCTAAAACTGTTTGGGATAATATTGTTAGAAAAAAAATCTACAAAAATCAATTAACTGAGGCTGGTGTAACAATTGGTGAAACAGATGTTTGGACAGAAATTATAAATGCTTCTTTTGTTCAAAGCAATCCTGAATATCAAAATGAAGCGGGCTTATTTGATGAAAATAAATTCAAGCAATTCTTAGCTACCGAAAAAGAGAATAAAACTCAATTATGGTCTCAATGGTCTAATTATATGAACCAAATTAGAGATAATTCTGAAACAACTACTTATAACAACTTAGTAACTGCAGGTTTAGGAGCTTCATTAAAAGAAGGAGAAACTGAATATATGTTAGACAATACAAAGTTAAACGTAGAGTTTGTTTATGTGCCTTACACAAGTGTCGCAGATAGTCTAATAACGATTAAAAAATCTGAAGTTGAAGGGTATATAAGAAACCATGAAGATAATTTTAAAGTTGAAGCATCTAGAGATATTTCTTATGTTCAGTTTGATATAGTTGCTACTGATGCAGATCAAGAAGTTATCAAGAAAAATATTGGAACGTTAATCGAAGATTTCAAGAAATCGAATAATGAAGCAGTTTTTTTATCTGAGAATAGTTCAGACACAAACTTAAATCCGAATATTCAATTTAAGAATTTAGTGAATCAAGAAGTTGCAGATCTAATTTACGCTGGTAACAAAGGCGATGTAGTAGGACCTTATAAGGACAAAGGGTTCTTTAAGATTTCTAAGATTACAGAAGTTACTCAAATGCCAGATTCTGTTAGAGCTAGCCATATTTTAATCCCTTTTATTGGGTCTCAAAGGGTAGCTGCAGATGTTACTAGAACAGAAGAAGAAGCTAAAATATTAGCAGATAGTCTTTTGACTGTTGTAAAAAGAAGTAAAAGAAAATTTGGAAGCTTAGCAAAAACTTTTTCTTCGGATACCGGTTCTGCTGCAAAAGAAGGAGATTTAGATTGGTTTAATTACACAAGTATGACACCTGCTTTTAGAGATTTTTCTTTTGATGGAAAAAAAGGAGATATAGGTGTTGTTAAAAGTCCATTTGGTTTTCATATTATAAAAATTGACAATCAAAAAAATAAACAAAAGGTCTTAAAATTAGCTACTCTTAGTAGAAAAATTGTTGCTTCTGTTGCTACCGAAAATGTTGCATTTAGAGATGCTGAAGAATTTGCTTTAGCAATTTCTAAGGAGAAAAAGTTTTTTGATGTAGTTACTGCAAAAAAATACAAATCCAAATCATCTGTTGGTTTAAAATCTTTAGATGAAAACGTAGCAGGTTTAGGAAATCAAAGACAAATTGTAAGTTGGGCTTTTGGTAACGATACGAATGTTAACGATTTTAAACGTTTTGACCTAGAAGGTAGTCATGTTGTTGCATTTGTTACAAGTTCTTCAGAAAAGGGTTTAATGTCTGCAGCAAAAGCAACAAATACAGTGAGACCAATTTTAGTAAATCAAAAGAAAGCGGCATTAATAAGTGATAAATTACAAGGAGCTTCTTTAGCTGATATTGCTACAGCTAATAAAACAACTGTTAAAAAGGCTAACGGAATAACATTAAAGAGTCCTACGCTTTCGGGGGTTGGTACAGAGCCAAAAATTGTTGGAGCAATGTATAATGCAGAATTAAATACCGTATTTAATTCTATTGAAGGAAATAGAGGTGTGTTTGCTTTTATGGTAACAGGTAAAGATTTACCTACAGCATTGCCAAACTATGACAGTAATAGAAAAAGAATTGCTGAATCTAGAAAAAGCTTGACATTTAAAATGTATGAAGCTATTAAAAAAGCATCTAGCGTTGAAGACTACAGAGCTAATATGTATAGTGCAAACTAGAAAGTAGTTTTACTACTTCTTTAAATATAAAAAATCCGTTCAAATTAATTTTGAACGGATTTTTTGTACGTTTGTTTTCATGGAAAAAGATGTAAAGCAAATAGTAATTAAAGAGGCCTATTCATTTTTAAAAGAAAGAAAGCAAGCAATTATGTATAGCCCTGATTGCAGTGGCATCCTTTTCTGAAGAATGAAGAAAAGATATAGCGAAAAGCAGGATTAGCTTCAAATAAAAAACCTTCTTGATTTCTCAAAAAGGTTTGACATATAGTATTGTATTAAAAATTAAATGATATTTCTAACCATTCATCGAGATTAAAAACTCATCATTATTTTTAGAGAACTTAATTCTGTCATTTATAAATTCCATAGCTTCTATAGGATTCATGTCTGCAAGATATTTACGCAAAACCCACATACGTTGTACGGTTTTTGCATCTAATAATAAATCATCACGTCTTGTAGAAGATTTAATTAAATCGATAGCAGGATAAATACGTCTGTTAGAAATATTTCGATCTAACTGCAGCTCCATGTTTCCTGTTCCTTTAAACTCCTCGAAGATAACTTCATCCATTTTAGAACCAGTTTCTGTAAGAGCGGTTGCAATAATGGTTAATGACCCACCATTTTCAATATTTCTTGCAGCTCCAAAGAAACGTTTTGGTTTGTGTAACGCATTTGCATCGATACCACCCGAAAGTATTTTTCCTGATGCCGGAGCAACTGTATTATAGGCTCTTGCTAAACGTGTAATAGAATCTAAAAGAATAACAACATCATGTCCACATTCTACCAAACGTTTTGCTTTCTCTAAAACGATATTTGCAACACGTACGTGTTTGTCTGCAGGCTCATCAAAAGTAGAAGCAACCACTTCTCCACGAACACTTCTTTGCATGTCTGTAACTTCTTCTGGACGTTCATCTATTAATAAAACAATTTGATAAACTTCTGGATGATTTTGAGCAATTGCCTTAGCAATATCCTTTAAAAGCATGGTTTTACCAGTTTTAGGTTGCGCTACAATCATACCACGTTGACCTTTTCCTAAAGGGGAAAATAAGTCAATAATTCTAGTTGATAAAGAACTTCCTTTTTCTGCTAAATTGAATTTTTCTTCAGGAAATAATGGTGTTAAATGCTCAAATGAAACTCGATCTCTAACAATATTAGGGTTTAATCCATTAATTTTTGAGACTCTAATTAAAGGGAAATATTTTTCTCCTTCTTTTGGAGGTCTTACATTTCCTCGAACTGTATCACCCGTTTTTAAACCAAATAATTTAATTTGAGATTGAGATACATAAATATCATCTGGAGATGATAAATAGTTGTAATCAGAAGAACGTAAAAAACCATATCCATCAGGCATCATTTCTAATACGCCTTCGCTTTCAATAATTCCATCAAATTCAAAATCTGGATCTTTGTAACGGTTTCCAGATTGGTTACCATTACTTCTAGTAGAGTTGTTTTTGTCTCTATTTTGATTCTGATTTTTGTTTTTGGGTTGATTACTTTTTTGTTGAGACTTATTTTGCTGTGGCTTATTTTGATTGTTTGCAGGTTTTTGTTCCTGTTTTTCAACGCTTTTAGCTACAGTATTTTTACTGACTTCAGTTTTAACCTCTGTTTTTGCTTCAACTTCCTGAAGTATAACCTTCCTTGCAATAGGTACTTGTTGAGGTAGTTTTTCTTGCCTAGGTTTCTCTAAAGTTGTAACATCGCTTGTAGGCTCACTTTTTACTTTAGCTGGTGAAATCGCTTTGGAAACGCGTTTTCTTTTAGGTTTTTCAGTCTTTGTTTTTTCTGAATCTTCAGAATTAATAGTCTTTACGGGGTTTGCAGCTTGTGTATCTAAGATTTGATATACTAAGTCTAACTTTTTTAATTGACTAGTTTTGGGAAGACCAATAGATTTAGCAATTACCTGTAAATCAGCAAGAGTTTTTGCTTTTAGTTCAGAAATTTCGAACATTTATATATTTATTAAGTTATTTTTAATCTTAGGATATAAGATATTTAAAATTTATTTTTTTGCTTTTATTAATTGTATATAGTACTATACAATATATTTTGTGTGGTTATTATATTACAAATATATACTTTTTTTTTCACTTTCAAGTTTTCTTTTAAAAAAGAAGCCCTATTTTTGCTTTTCTATAATAAGGTATGATACAAAGAATACAAACAATCTATTTATTTTTAGCTTCAGTAGTCTCTGGAGGGTTAATTTTTGTATTTAATCTATGGAAAACTCTAAAAGAACAAATTTTTGTTTTAGATTTGTTTTCGGAAGAGTTATTTGCTTTTAAAGTAATACCTTTTATGTTCATTGCGTCCTCGATTTTATCATTAGCAACTATATTTTTATATAAGGATAGAAAGTTGCAATTTGTAATTGGGCGTATTATAATTTTGATTAATCTTTTTTTATTAGGATTATTGATTTATTTATCTCTAACGTTACCTGGAGAAACAAGTGTTTCTGAGAAAGGTATTGGAATGTTCTTACCGATTTTAGTTGTTTTGCTTATTGTTTTGGCAAATAAGGCTATTAAAAAGGATGAAGATCTCGTCAAATCTGTAGATAGATTGCGATAAAACTAACAAATAGTATATTAGTGCGAAAAAAACCGAGAAATATTTCTCGGTTTTTTATTTTAAAAGAATTAGATATTCTTTTATTTTAACATTGTATATTAATAATGTTAATTTACTAAACATTTTAATTACCTGATATATAGATGTCTAAAATTTAAATCTCCCCATTTACGGGGAGGCTTATCCCTGTAAATGGGGAGGTAAAAATTTCATCATAAATGGGTATTGTAGATTCTTATAAACTAACCTAAATTTGTAAAGTAGAAATGAATAAAAAGATATACGTTCACATAGCTGATGACCATAAGATATTGATTGAAGGAATCATAGCTGTAATAAATACTGACAAAGAAATTGAAATCAAAGGTTATTCTTTAACTGGTAAAGAGGTAATAGATTGGTTTGACGAAAAAAGAAATAAGGCAGATGTTTTAATTTTAGACATCACAATGCCTCTTTTAGATGGTTTTGAAGTTTTAAAATATTTCAATAAAAACGGAATCAAGCAAAATGTTATTATACTTTCAAGTTATGATGATATAAAGATTGTACAAGAAATGTTAAGTCTTGGCTGTAAAGGTTATATTACTAAAAATAGTGCAGGAGAACATATTGTAGAAGCTATAAAGGCAGTTGCAAGCGGAGAGCAATACTTTAGTAGTGATATTCAACAGATTCTTTTGAAATC
>JBNMNZ010000018.1:0-10899 GCA_051276605.1 Polaribacter sp.
CCTATTGGATTAAAAAATATAGTACTTTAGTACAACAAAACACAGGTATGAGTAAACTAGATGAAATTAAAAAATTAAAGGAACGCATTGAAGCGCTTGAGTTTATCAAAGACTTTCAGCAAGATATTATTGCTGATATGGATCTCATTACTGGAGTTGATATGTCAAAAAAGTCGTTACCCAAAATAGTAGCAAAAGAGATAGCACTAAAAAAGAAAAACCGTTTAAAAGAAAATGGTTCTATCAGTGTTTTGGGATTAGTAAACAAGCATTCTATAAAAGATGTAAAAAACTAGAAAACAAAGAACTAAACGACAAAAAACTTATTATAATGGTACAAGATTACCGCAAAAAAGTAGGCATGAGAACGGGAGGCATTAAGCTGTATGATGAACTAAAACTAGACTTCATAAAACAAGACATAAAAATAGGGAGAGACAAATTTTATGACTTTTTAAGGCTACATCATTTGCTCGTGCCTAAGCTTAAAAACTACCTAACAACAACGAATTCAAAGCATCAATTTAGAAAATATAAAAACCTAATTAAAAACAAAGTACCCAATAGACCAGAACAACTCTGGGTAAGCGATATAACATACATTAAAACCGACAATGGACACAATTATCTAGCAATAGTAACAGATGCATATTCGAAGCAAATTATGGGCTATAAATTAGATAACAACATGAAGACTTCTCTTTGCACAGAAGCGTTGGCTATGGCTATTAAAAATAGGAAATACCCTAATAAAAAACTCATACATCATTCCGATAGGGGTTTTCAATATTGTAATTCGAAATATACAGCCTTTGCTGAACAAAATGGAATGATAATGAGTATGACTGAACAATATGATCCCTATGAAAACGCTATTGCAGAAAGAATAAACAGAACTTTAAAATATGAATATGGCCTAAAACAAATAATTAAAAATACAGACCTGGCAAAAAAATGACCGAGCAAGCTGTATCTATTTATAATAATTTAAGAACTCATTTTAGTCTCGATTTAAGAAAACCAGCTGAAGTACATTTAAATCCCAATATCAAATACAAATCATATCGGAAAAATAAACTAAATTTGACTGAATTTAAAATTTAAGCTAATAGCAGTTCAAAATATTTTTTGCCTTCTAAACGGCTAAAAAAAATAGTTTGAACGGTATAAATTAACCTAAAAAAGGTCAACCTATATCAGTATAATACACCTACAGAACTATTAAAACAATTCAATGATAACAATTGAACCATTCCTAAATATTATTATAGCCTTACTTGGTAGAAGACCTTTTTATGATTCAAAAACAAAAAACGTTGTTTATAGATAGTGAATTTCATGATTTTTTATCATTTATTTATAATAAATAAGACTTTTAAGTACAATTTTCAAATAATTTTAATTTTGTCTAATTAAAATCATACTTCAATATTTTAGAAAAACTCAATAGTTACTATGATTTTTTTTTGACCAAAATTAATATAAAAGTATGGTAAAACCTCAAGCCTTTTTTATTTGCTTCAATTACTTTTAAAAAAAAATAAGTAATTGAATTTTTCTTCCAGAAAATATAAATACATAATAGTAGATTCTCAAATTGAGGACATAAATAGCCTTAGGCAACATTTGGAGGACTATCCTAATTTCTATTGTGTTGGTATTGCAAAATGTAAGTCAGAAGCAATTAATTTAATCTTAGAGGAACAACCAAAACTTGTTTTTTTTAATACAGAGCTACTTGAAGGAATGAAAATTATAAATTCTTTTGAAGTAATAAGTGAATTGCGACAATACCTAGATTTTCTTCCGCAATTTATTGCAATGAATTTTTCTACAAAGGATTCATATCAAGCAATTAAAAATGGTGTTTTTGATTATATTTTAAAACCTTTTAATCATTTTGAGTTAAAAAAGACGCTATTAAGGTTTGAAAAAAACCAACCTGAATCATCTTCTATTTGCCTAAAATCTTTTACGGAGTATATATTTCTATCGGCAAAAGATATATTGTTCCTTAAAGCAGATAATAATACTACAGATTTTCACCTAAAAGATGGCTCAATAGTAATGTGCTGTCAAACACTTAAAAGTTTTGAAAAAACTTTGCCAAATATATTTGTACGAATTCATAAAAGTTACATGGTAAATGTAACTTTTATCGCAAAAATTCATTTCAGTAAATTCCAATGTGTACTGAAATTCACAAAACAAGTTATTCCTTTCTCAAAAAACTTAAAACCAGAAATGCTTGAAATTCGTGATTTTTTAGTGAATTTGCCATCAGAAAGTTATGCTTAAATAGAATTATTAAAATGCCAATCGCCCTTCGTTTTGGCCCATTCACTACTGCCATATAGCCTTTCACAAATCAAGCCTTTAAACATTATTAAACAGCTGAATTCCTATTTACATTTGAAGTGTACAATCTTGATTAATTAATCATTTCGATCGATTATTAGAAGCTTCAAAACAAGATAGGGTAAAAGAGTTTTACTAGTCCGGGATAACTAGTAAACTATAGCATTCTACATTCATCAATGAATTCCCACATTGATTTTTAGTGCCGTCTTTTTTGTGAATCATCACCTCAATTCAACAGATGAGCAGAACGGCTTTTGTTAAATTTTAATTCAATTAAAAATGAAGAAATCAATAAAATATATTGCAATTTTAATGCTAAGTAGCTTGCTATTTGTTTCGTGTACAGATCTTGATGAAGATGATGATCTATATCAAAATAAAACAGAATTAACTTCTGAGACAGGAGATGAAGATATACCACCACCACTACCACCACCAGAATAAATTAGATAGGAAATAGTGATAATACTCATAAAAACCTCATGTTGTAAACACGAGGTTTTTTTAAATCATTTTATTACATTTACCATAGTATTACCAATTGATTATGATAAAAAATGTAATTTTAATTCTTCTTCTACTTTCTATACATAGTTGTACTCAAAAACCACGAACAATAAATGGGGCGGCTTTTAAAAGAATAGACTCATTGAATACCCTTTCTAGAAATACGTCATTTACTGATGCTGTTCGCACTTTATTTTTATCCAAGGCAAACAATCAAATTAACATCTTAAAAAACGATTCTCTTAAAGCTCGTTTATTAATTAAAACTGCCTACAGCAGTTTAATGCTCGGAGATTATAAAGAATATCGTAATAAGAGTAAACAGGTTTTGCAGTCTTCTTTAGAAAGGAATGACACTATAGCATTATTAAAAGCCTATTCTTTTTTAGGATATTATTATGAAGTAAAGAAGAAGCTAGATAGTGTGTACTATTTTTACAACAAAGCATTACCCATATTAAAAGTTAAAAAAGATAATGTGTCTGAAGGAAGAATGTTACTAGGTATTGGGGGCATTCAAGAGAGCATAAAAGATTATACGGGCAGCGAAATTAATGCTATCAAGGCAATTTCTAAGCTGAAAGGGACAGATCAATATAGAAATTTATATTTGGCATACAATTTATTGGCTGTTAGCAATAAGAATCTTGGGAAATTTAATTTAGCAATTAAGAACTTTGATAAATCAAAAATATTTTTAGATAAAGTAAAAAATAACCAATATTTATATGGAACGACCTTAAATAATATTGGAAGAGTTTATTTGAAACAAAATAATCACACCCAAGCTATCGAAAATTTTACAAAGGGTTTAAAAATAAAAGGGTTAAAAACTGGTCGACCTAAAACGTATGCCATGCTTTTATCTAATTTAGGGTACTCAAAATTTAAATTAGGTGGTTTGACGGAGGTTTTAATCTTGTTTAAAAAGGCTTTAAAAATACGTGATAGCCTACAAATAAAAGACGGAATGGTAGCCAGTTATCATCATTTGTCTGAATACTATTTATCAAAATATGACACCATAAAAGCACTGCAATATGGAGTGTTGGCAAATAGTATCGCTAAGGAAATAAATTACAATGATGGTTTATTAGAATCCTATAAATTACTATCAAAAATTACACAAGGCACTACAGGGCAGCAATATTTAAATAAATACATACGTCTGTCAGATAGTTTACAACATCAAGAAAGAGTCGTCAGAGAAAAATTTACACGCATTGCTTATCAAACAGATGAGGTTATTCAAGAGAATGAAAAAGTTCAGAAAAAGAATTACCTTTTAACACTCACATTAATTATTATTGTAGCTTTTTTTATCTTAATTTATTTTTTAATTAAGCAGCGATCAAGAAGTAGAGAATTGGAGTTTGCTCAAATGCAAGACAAATCAAATATCGAAATTTATAACTTAATGTTATCACAACAAAAAATGTTTAATGAAGGTGGTGTTAAAGAAAAAAACAGAATCTCAAGAGACCTCCATGATGGGGTTTTGGGTCGTTTGTTTGGCGCTAGGTTAAGTTTAGATGCGTTAAACGAAGGAAGTTCTAGAAAAGACATTAAAGAACGTGAAAAAAGCATTAAAGAACTGCAATCTGTAGAAGAAGAAATTAGAGAAATTTCACATAACTTAAATTCAATAGCATTCAATAACGAATCAAGCTTTAAAGAGCTGGTAGAAAAATTGTTGGTTGAGAAAAGTAAAATAACTAATTTTGAGTACCAATTTAGTATTAAAAAAAATATTGACTGGAAAGAAATTCCGAATACCATTAAAATAAATTGCTATAGAATACTCCAAGAAGCCATTCAAAATATAAACAAGTATTCAAAAGCAAAAACAGTAAAAATAAGCTTTAACAAAGTTGAAAATAATTTACTTGTTTCTATTGAAGATGACGGCATTGGTTTTGACACAAAAGTGAAGAGAAAAGGTATTGGCCTCAAAAACATTACCTCTAGGGTAAAGGATCTTGGAGGGAATGTAAGTATCAATTCTGTGAAAAATAAAGGAACTAAAATAACAATAGCTATTTTATTAAATATTTAGTTTGAAAAAGAATTAGTTGTATGAAAGAAGCATTAAAAATATTAATTATTGATGACCACCCAATGATTATTGATGGGTATCAAAAAGCAATACTTTCTCAAAGTCAATTTACACCAAACATAACATCAGCTAAAGATTGCGATGAGGCTATTACTGTATTAAATAGGTCTAAGAGGCAAGGCCCATTTGATATCGTTTTGATAGACGTTCAAATACCAGCTTCAAGTGATCTGAAATTTACTTCTGGAGAAGATATTGCTTTATTTATAGGAGCTCATTTTCAAGAAACTAAAATCATTATTTTAACAATGATTGATAAAGCCACTCGTATTGAGAATATGATTAAAACAATTCCTCACAACGGTATTTTGATTAAAAGTGATATCAGTAGAAGCATTTTAATTCAAGCTATTTTAAAGATTATGGATGGCGGGTTGTTTTACAGTAAATCAGTTAATAAAATTGCAAAAAGAATTATACAAAACAATGATGTTTTAGATGAAAAAGATATTAAAATAATATACTATTTATCTCAAGGTATTAATACAAATAAAATACCAAATTATGTTTTATTATCATTAAGTGCAGTAGAAAAAAGAAAAAAGTATATCAAACAATTTTTTGATGTAAATAATGACGAAGAACTTCTAGTAGAAGCAAAAAAGAGAGGTTTTCTATAGTTTCCTTTTTTAATTTTCTTTCATAGGGAACTATGAGAGGTATGCCTAAATTGATGCGTTAAAATGAATAAAACGTATGTATGAAATAACCTTAGTATAACAAATAATTGAGCTAAAAGTTAACTATTTTTTATATATTTATACTATTATTGGAACATCGTTCCATTCTTTTTCATAGCAATTTTTACCACCCCTTTTTGGGGTGGTTTTTTATTTTAAGTAATTATATAAATGATACTTAAGGTGTTTAGCAATTTCCCCTTTTAATCTTCCTTGCAAAAATAATCTGAATTGAATGCATGCTATTACGGTTTAACCGTAATAGCGAAAAATAAAATGCTTATACATTCAGCATTAAGTATGAATAGGTAAAGTTTTACACTTAATAGTATAATTTGTACTGACAAAACAAGCTGTGTTTAATTCCGAAAATCGGAACACATAAAAAAAGAACTAAAGAAAAATTCTAAGGTATTGGCATAAAAGATAGATCTACAATCGTATTGCTATTTTATTGTCGGCGATACGCATTTTAGCCGTATAACTTTAACGATGTTGAAGTTATATATATGTTTTGGGCAATTAAAACGAACATTAACCATATCCGAGAAATAACTCTACTTGGAAGAAAAAAACAAAAGAGTTAAAAAAAACATAAATTGTCTATAAACGGAGTTTCTTGAAAAAGAAGGCAAAATTGCAAGTATTCAATACTCTTCAAAAATTGAATGCGTTAAATACTAAACATAAATTAACATGAAAAATTTCATAAAAACACCAGTAATTTTAGCAATAGTATCATGTGTACTATTTATCAATTGCCAAAATGAAAATCAAGATTTAACAAAAGACAATAAAATTAGTCTAATATCACCAAATGGTTTTGTTATTGCTGAAAGTTTAGATGAGTTGAAATCATCATTAAATATAAAACAAAACGAAAAAGTCACAGAAATAGAATATGTTGAAAGTGATAAATACAACGTTGCTTATATTAAATATAGAAATGTTGATGGAATTGATTTAAATTATGCAATAGCAAGTGGTAATCTAAATTTTGAAACTAACAAATTAATTACAAATGCATCAAAAAGCAGAAGTCAGTTAAATAAAAAGTGGAAAATTTCTTGTGGAGGATGTGAAAATTGCAAGGTTGGAGGAACTTTAGACATGGAAGGTAATATGACTTTTCAATGTGAAAGTTCATGTTGTGAATTAACTGTTGAGGAATTGACAAAGGTTGAATAATTAAAAAACTGCCAACAACCAAGTATATAATAAATAGCAGTTAAGAGCTAAACCTAAATTCTGGTTCTTTTCTGCTATTTTTATTACTAAACTGAAAATAATAGCTTTTTTATTCTGCTACTTTTCATATACCAACACGTTGTATGTAATACCAATGAACATCATTACTTTAATTCAACCAATAGATGAATAGAGAAAAAAAGAGTTTCCTAAAAGATATATTGAAGGAATTACAAGAAGAAAACATAGCAATTTTTGCAGGTGCAGGAATGTCCGCAGGAAGTGGATTTGTGAATTGGGCTGAATTATTACGTCCAATTGCTGAAGAATTAGGATTAGAAGTTGAAAAAGAACCTGATTTAATAACTTTAGCTCAATACCATTGTAATGAAAATGGAAATAACAGAAGCCAACTTAATAAAAGATTAATTGAGGAATTTTCAAAGGATTTAGATTGTACCGAGAATCATCGAATTCTTAGTAGATTACCTGTTCATACTTACTGGACGACCAACTATGATAAGCTAATTGAAAAATCTCTTACAGAAACGGGTAAAAATCCTGATGTCAAATACACCAAAGACCATTTAGCCACAACAAAACCAAAACGAGATGCAATAGTTTATAAAATGCACGGTGACGTTGATCATCCAAATGATGCAGTATTGACTAAAGATGATTATGAAAAGTACCATGTTAAGATGGAGCAATATATATCAACACTAAAAGGAGACTTGATATCAAAAACTTTTATTTTCATAGGATTCAGTTTCACTGACCCCAATTTAGATTATATACTTAGCCGAGTTAGAGTTGCTTGTGAAAAAAATAGTAGAAGGCATTATTGTTTTTTGCGAAATGTTCAGAAAGCAAAAGGAGAAGACGAAGCTGATTTTCAATATAGATTACGAAAACAAGAATTATTTGTCGCAGACTTAGGAAGATTCAATATCAAATGTATTTTAATTGATAAGTTTGATGAAATTACAGAACTGCTTGCTAAAATTGAATCAGAGTATAAAAAAAGAACCATCTTTATTTCTGGTGCTGCACATGAATATGGTAATTGGGAGACTAATATTGCTACTAGTTTTATTCAAAAGCTTAGCTCTAAGCTTATATCAAATGACTATCGTATTGTGTCAGGTTTTGGACTTGGAGTTGGAAGCTCTGTTATTTCAGGTGCACTTGAAGAAATATATATGAATTCAAAATTAGTAATCTCAGACCAACTAATACTTAGACCATTCCCTCGAACGACATCAAGCTCTACTCCGTTAAAAGAATTATGGAAAACATACAGAGAGGATATGATTTCTCATTCAGGGATTGGGATTTTTCTATTTGGGAATAAAGAGGTTGATGGTAAAGTGATAAACTCTAATGGAATGCAGGAAGAATATGCTATTTCAAAAAAACTAAATTCAATTTCGATTCCAATTGGAGCAACAGGGTATATGTCAAAAGAACTATGGGATAAAGAACTCATAGAGGTTGAAAACTCAGATTTATATTCAAAAAATTACAAAGAATTATTTACAGAATTAGGTGATAATACAAAATCATCAGATGATCTAATTAATATTATTATGAACCTTTTAAAAGAACAAATTTAATATGGCAAGACAATCATTCTTTAGCTTCCGTTATAAAAACGAAAATTGGAGAGCAAGCATAGTACGAAATAGTTGGGTAACACAGGATAGAAAAGCTTCTGGTTTTTTTGATAGTGCTGATTGGGAAGAGGTAAAAAAGAAAAGTGATTCTGCAATTGAAAAATGGATAGACTCACAATTAACAGGAACTTCAGTTACTGTTGTTTTAATAGGCAGTGATACTGCTGGGAAAAAATGGATTGACTATGAAATAACGAGTAGCCATAAAAAAGGCAATGGGATTTTAGGTATTCATGTCCATAATGTAAAGGATAGTAATAGTAAAACAAGTACTAAAGGAAAAAATCCTTTTAGCAATTGGGAATTCACAAGAGCCGGTAAAACTATAACATATCCTGTGTACGATTGGGTAAATGATAATGGGTATAAGAACCTTGGTGATTGGATTGAAAAAGCAGCCAAAGACGCAGGGAAGTAAAGCACACAACAATGGCTACTTTCATGACAAGGAGGAGTTAAACCAAGATAAAATATAGCCCAACATTGCATAAAATTAATGCAGGGTTTTAAGATTATCTCTAAGTTTGTTTCTTTTAATTTCATAAAAATAAAATAAGTATATGCTTACTAATTAAGATGTCATTCTGAAAATTGTAAAACTCGTGCTCAATAACGTTTATAATTTATTGCTAGTTCAAGCCTACTTAAGAAAGTCCTTGCTGACTTTCTATTCGGTTTGTACTTGCTAAATTAATTGCTTAAAACACGCAACTAATCTTATACATACATGAAAGTGTTTTATGTAGATCCAGAAACAATGAGAACAACGAAGAACCGGCCTATAATCCGTGGATTATAGAACACATAGATTCAAATAATCCAAAAATAGAGAATTAGAATTAAGAACTATAAAAGTAAAATAATTATGAAGAAAATTTTATCGTTACTATCCATAATTGTACTGATTACATCATGTGCAGTTGTACCTAAAGAATCAGTAGAATTATCAGCAACTGTTGGTAGAGATGTTGTGAATGTTTATAAGGCACACAAAGAGCTTGCAACTATTTTATTTACTAGAATGAAGAAAGATGTAAATGCATTTGTTGATGATAAGTATGCTCCTTATCAAATTGGAAAATTATTAGAACAGGATTTTTCAGATGCAAATTCAGGTGCATTTGAGTCGATGACTGGCTCTTTAATTGATGCTGCCAAAAACAGTTCTGATGTTGAGAAAAAATAATTTAAAAGTTTAAAATCAAATTAAATCAAGAACCAAACGAATATGAATGCATCACTCAACTAAAAAAAGAGATCACTAAAATTTCATAATTACAACAATCATGAACTATGGGTAAAAAAGTAAGAATCCTTTCATTAGATGGTGGAGGAATAAGAGGAATTATTCCTGCTACAGTTTTAGAATATTTAGAAAATCAATTGATAAAAAAAACAAACAATCCAAATGCGAGATTGGCTGATTTTTTTGACATTATAGTGGGTACAAGTACCGGTGGTATTCTGGCTTGTTTTTACTTAACACCAAATCCAAATACCGACTCAACAGCGCCTTCATCAAAATATATTGCAACAGAAGCCTTAGAATTATATTCAAAAAAAGGAGAACTTATATTTGAAGAATCTAGAAGAAAAAGTTGGTTTGGTTTGCGTCAAATGTTCAATGCAACCAGGTATAGAGCAAATAATCTAGAAAAAATATTTAAGGAAGAATTCGGAGAATTGAAATTCAATAACCTTATAAAACCCTGCGTTGTGACTACTTATGACATGGAAAAACAATCCTCATTTTTCTTTAATAGTAGAGAAGAATTAGATAAAAAGAGATCCTTCTATTTAAAAGACGTGGCACGCTCTACTTCCGCAGCACCTACTTATTTTGAGCCTGCAAAAATAAAAAATCTAATTACTGGTGATGAAATGACAAATCTAGATGGTGGTGTTTTTGCAAACAATCCATCAATGTGTGGGTATGCCGAGTGTAGAACAACTGAATTCAAACAAGTCAAATGTCCAAATGCCAGTGATATGTTATTTCTATCAATTGGTACTGGAGGTGGTCAATTACATTTTCCCAAACTTAATAAAGTAGGAGTCTGGAATGTTATAAAATGGGCAAAATCAGCTCCAGATATTATGATGGATGGTAGTATTGATACTGTACATTATCAAATGAAACAACTTTTTGAAACAGTAAAATCTAGTGACAGTAACTCCAATTACAAAAGAATTGATGTCCCTTTAGAGAAACGAAGGTATGATAGTGATATGTCTAATGCATCCGAAAACAATATTCAAGCTCTGAAAAAAGCCGGAGGTGAGGCATTAAAGGAAGCCTTGAAGCAAAAAGAAAATGAAATGACCTTAGATACATTCATTGATAAATTAATAGAAAATCAATGATACTCAG
>JBNMNZ010000019.1:0-10830 GCA_051276605.1 Polaribacter sp.
TTGTTGTTATGAGACATGGAAATGTTGGTGCAGGTGTTTTTTTATCAAAACATGTAGATGCAAAAATTATAAATGCGGGTGATGGAACTCACGAACATCCAACACAAGCTTTATTAGATTCTTATTCAATAAGAGAAAAACTAGGTTCTGTAAAAGGAAAGAAGATTGTTATTGTTGGTGATATTTTACACTCAAGAGTTGCACTATCGAACATATTTGCCTTGCAATTACAAGGCGCACAAGTTAAAGTTTGTGGACCAACTACATTAATACCCAAATACATTTCTAGTTTAGGTGTTGAAGTAGAAACCAACCTTAAGAAAGCTTTAGAATGGTGTGATGTTGCCAATGTTTTACGTGTACAACACGAAAGAATGGATATTAAATATTTTCCTTCAACAAGAGAATATACACAACTTTTTGGTATCAATAAAGACATTTTAGACAACCTTGGTAAAAAAATTGTGATCATGCATCCTGGCCCGATAAATAGAGGTGTTGAAATTACGAGTGATGTTGCAGATTCTGATGATTCAATTATTTTAAATCAAGTAGAAAATGGTGTTGCTATAAGAATGGCTGTCATTTATTTATTAGCCCAACAGATTAAAAGGTAAATCGATGATCATAGATAAAAAAGAAAACTACACACTTATTTCTTCGGATGAAAATTCTTTTTCAGCCTTTTACACGTACTTCTTAAAAAAAGGAAATGGTTTAGATAAAGAAAATTTAATACTAAAGATCTTTTGTGAAATTAACATTTCTAAAAAGGATTATATACTCCTTTCGAATATTGCTGAACAAAAAAAAGAAAATGGCACATCATTTGTTATAATATACAATAATATAAATATTCATGATTTTCCTGAAAATTTCAACATTGTCCCTTCGCTTATTGAAGCAGAAGATATTTTAGAAATGGAAGCAATGGAGAGAGAATTAGGATTTTAAAACCCCCAAAATGGCAAGAAAATTACTTTTTATTCTGATTTTAACAATTTCCTCGATTGCGTTTTCGCAAGAAAAATCAATTGAAAAATTATCTGCAGCTCCAAATCCATTTACAAACTCGACAAAAATTTCTTTTAAATCTATCGATAATTCACCTGTAATTTTTAAAGTAAAAAATATTTTGGGCAAAATTGTTTTCAAGGAAAACTTAAAAACAAAAGCAGGTCATAATTTAGTTTCTTTTTATAAAGGAAATTTAAAAACCGGAATGTACATATACTCAATTCAAAATAAAGAAAAAATTATCTCTAAACGTTTTGTAATAAAATGAGTTTAAGCCTCACAATTTTAGGTTGCCATTCTGCAACTCCCCGCGTAAATGCATTTCCTACTTCACAATATTTAGAAATTAACAACAGTCATTTTTTAATAGATTGTGGTGAAGGTACTCAACGTCAAATGCGAAAATACAAAGTAGGTTTTTCTAAAATTAACCACATATTTATTTCTCATTTACATGGAGACCATTTTTATGGTTTGGTTGGTTTACTATCTACTTATGGTATTTTAAGTAGAGAAAAAGAATTGCATATTTATGGACCAAAAGGCATTAAAGAAGTAACCCTTCTACAGTTAAAAATTTCTCAATCTCATGCACAATATCCTATAATTTTTCACGAATTAAAATCCAAAGAAAGTGAACTTATTTTTGAGGATAATAAAATTTCCGTAAGAACGATTCCTTTAAATCATAGAGTTTACACAAATGGATATTTGTTTACAGAAAAAGAAGAAACTAGAAAATTACACATGCCAAACATCAGTAATTATAAAGAGATTGATAAAGCTGATTACCTAAATATTAAGGCTGGTAAAGATGTTGTTTTATCAACTGGAGAAATAGTGCCAAATTCTGAATTAACCTTACCTCTAAAGAAACCTTTAAGTTTTGCTTTTTGTAGTGACACAAAATACAAACCAGATATTATTCCTATTATTAAAAATGTAGATTTGTTATATCATGAAGCTACTTTTTTATCTGATAGAGAAGATTTAGCACGAAAGACAAAACACGCAACTTCTAAACAAGCTGCTCAGATTGCTAAAGATGCTGAAGTTGGACAACTAATTATTGGTCATTATTCCGGGAGGTATAAAGATATTTCTTTGTTTCAAAAAGAAGCAAAAGAGATTTTTGAAAACACTGAATTAGCAGAACCTGGTAAAGTTTTTGAAATTTAATTTTCTTTTTTTAGTACTGATTTGTTGATAATAAAACTAAAGTACATGCAATTTCAGTCTCAATATTATTTTGCTGCAACAGTTTTACAAACTCCATATTTTCTGTTCCAGGATTAAAAATCACTCTTCTTGGTTTTAAATTAATAATATAATTATAGTAGGCTTCTTGCCTTTTAGGGTTGAGATACAAGGTAACAGTATCTATATCTTTATAGTATTGCATTTCATCCTCAATAATAACATTTAAAATTTTTCCTTTTCTTAAACCTAAAGCAACGACTAGCAATTCTTTATCTACCAGTCTTTTAATAGCAATATTAGAATACCTGTTGGGGTTTATTGATGCTCCGATAACTAGCGTTATATTTTCCATTTGTAAATAAATACTTTAAACAAAATTAATACTTGTAACAAATGTAAGAACTAAAGCATCTGTTTTCTGAAAAATTATTGTTTCATATAAAAATCTAATTTCAAATTTCAGAAATTGAAGTTTTCTGTTCACTCAAATTTAACTACTTTTGGAAAAGTTTGTAAAATATTATTTGCTATGAATATTACAAGCTTAATAAAAAATTTATGAAAAAGAGCATTGCACTATTTCTAGTTTTTTTATCACTTCCTTTTTTCTCTCAAGTTAAAAAAAAAGTCATAAAAAACATTGGATTTATTAATGGTAAAATTGTTGATTCTAAAACAAGAAGACCCTTATCCTATATCAATATTACCTGTAAAAACAAATCAAAAATTATTATTACTGGCGGAATTACAGATAACCAAGGTGATTTTCTAATAGAAAAGCTTCCTTTAGATTCTATTTTTATAGATGTCCAATTTATAGGCTATAAAACAATAAAAAAATTAATTGTATTATCAGAAAACCAACAAAAATTTGATGTATCTACTTTTTTTTTAGAAGAAGACATCAACACATTAGATGAAGTTGTTATTCAATCTGAAACCTCAACTATTGTTCAAAAAATAGATAGAAGAGTCATAAATGTTGGTAAAGATTTAGCTTCTGCTGGTACAAATTCTTTACAATTATTAGAAAATATTCCGTCTGTTGAAGTAGATTTTAGCTCTCGAACCATTAGCTTAAGAGGAAACAGTAATGTTCGCGTTTTAATAGATGGAAAACCATCGAATTTATCACCTTCAAAATTATTAAAACAGATTCCCTCTTCTTCGGTGAAAAGTGTTGAGCTAATTACAAATCCTTCAGCGAAATACAATCCTGAAGGAATGAGTGGAATTATCAATATTATTCTAAAAAAAAATACAACAATTGGTTTTAATGGCTCCATAAATATTGGTGCCGAACATAGTGTAAATAACAGGCCTACGGGTTCCTTAAACTTTAACTACAGAAGTGGTAGCGTAAACATTTATGCAAATTACGGATTGGATTTTGGAAAGTTTGAAACAGTTGCTTTTTTTGATAGAACTGATATCGATTTATATCAAAATATTGACTATTTAGATAACTTAACGAGCAACTATTTAAAAACAGGAATCGATATTTACATCAATAAAAAGAATACATTGTCTTTTTATACTTCGCAAAGTTCTACAGATACTGATTTTAGTATCAATACAAAAGTTGTAGAAAATAATATTTTAGTTTTTAATGCTCCTAATTTGTCGCAGTTCAACACGAAAGAACAAGCTTATAACATCGATTACACTTTAGATATTGATGAAAAAGGACAAAATATAGAATTCGAAGTTAATTTTACAAAAACTACAGATCCTCAAAATGATTTCAACAAAGAAGTCATAGATCAAAATTCTAAAGTGTATAATTACACCAATACAATTACTAATAATTCAGACACTTTTTTAGGAAATTTAGACTATACAAAACCAATTTCTGGCGGAAAACTAGAGTTAGGTATAGCAGCGAGAATTCAAAATACTTTTAATAATATTATTACGGATCAAGAAGTTGAAATTAGTAATAACCCTACGACAACTACAAAAGGAAATTCTACTTTTATGTATGATAGAAGTATTTATTCTGGTTATATCAATTACACAAAAAAAATAAAGAAAACAGCTTTTCAAGGAGGTATCCGTTTAGAGCATTTTACAGTTAACGGATTATTTTCTAACACCCAGCAAACTGCAATAGAACCTTATTTTGACAAGCTTCTAAACATATATCCATCTGCATATTTCACCTATTATGCTTCTGATAAGAACGAATTTCAAATTGGATATAGTAGAAGAGTTGACAGACCAGGAATTGAGCAAGTTACACCTATTCAAGAATGGACCTCACCTCTAAGTGTCTCAATTGGTAATAGAACATTACAACCACAATTCACTAATTCTTTTGAAGTAAATTATACCAGAAACATCAAAAAAGGATATCTTTCTTTTGGCTTATTTTACAGACGAACTTCAGATAAAATTGGTAGAATTATTATTAAAGATGCTGCAAATGAAAACCGTCAAATATTTTCATATTCAAATTATGATACTGCAGATAGTTATGGTGTTGAGTTTTCTTCGAGTTTTAAGATGACGAAATGGTGGCATTTTAGACCAAGCTCAAATTTATATATTCAAGACAGCCAAGGGCTTATAAACAATAAAAACGAAAGTATTAAAAACACCATGTTTCGTATTAATCTTCGAAATAGCTTTAAAGCTTCTAAAAAATTGAGCTTTCAACTATCGAGTATCTATAGAGGGAAAAACGAAAATGTACAGTTTAAAATAAAACCTTATTTTTTGGTAAATGCTGCTGCACAATTTACAGTTTTAAAAGGAAATGGGGCTATAACTATAAGAGGAACAGATATTTTTGATGGCTACAAATTAGATTTTTCTGCTACAAATCCATTTTCACAAATAGGACAATATACATTAGAATATAGTTCTATTTATCTTGGGTTTTCTTACGATTTTGGAGATGGAACAAACAGAGCAAGAAATAGAAAAAATAGAAAAAATAACGAAACCCGAGGAAGTGGTGGCGTTTTGTAAGCTTTAAAAAGATGACTAATTTAAGAAGCCGCAAAAAATAGCACCTCTAAAAACCAATTCAATATTATTTTCTTGCAACAGTTTTACAAACTCCTTATTTTCTGTTCCAGGATTAAAAATAACTCTTCTTGGCTTTAAATTAATAATATAATTATAATATGCTCCTTGCCTTTTTGGATTGAGGTATAAAGTAACAGTCTCTATATTATTAAAATTCTGCTTTTCATTATCAATAATAACACTTAAAACCTTTCCTTTTTTTTAAACCAATTGCAACAACGGGCAAATCTTTATCTATCAATCTTTTAATTGCAATGTTAGAATATCTGTCAGGATTTGTTGATGCTCCAAGAACTAATGTTGCTCTTTTTATATGTTAATAATACGTTAAAGAATGTTAACTAAGGTAACAAAGATAACAATGTCACGTCTATAATGTATAAAAATAAAATCAACCAAATAATGAAAAAATTTATACTATTAGTTTTACTAATAACCTCTGCAAATTCCTTTGCTCAATTAACAAAAAGTGAACTTCCAAAACCTGGGATAATTACAGGAAAAGTAATAGACAAAACATCAAATGAAGCTTTACCTTATGTAAATATTGTTGTGCGTGACATGGCAAATAAAATTATAACAGGAGGGATTACAGATGATAATGGTCTTTTTAAAATTAAAGATATTCCTAAAGGAAAAAATTTAGTTGAAGTTCAGTTTATAGGTTTTAAAAAATACTCTAAACAAATAACTATTACCCAAAAAAAGAAAAATCTAAATCTAGGAACTATTGTTTTAGATGAAGACAGCGCTTCTTTAGATGAAATTGTTATAAGAGCAGAGACTTCTACTATTGTTCAAAAAGTAGATAGAAAAGTAATTAATGTTGGTAAAGATTTAACAGCAACAGGGACGACAGCTTCAGAGTTATTAAATAATGTACAATCTGTAAGTGTAGATAGTCAAACAGGAAACATTAGTTTACGAGGAAATGAAAATGTTAGAGTTTTGGTAGATGGTAAACCTACCAATATTTCTACTGCAGAATTATTAAAACAAATTCCTTCTACCTCAATAAAAAGTATTGAGTTGATTACAAATCCATCAGCAAAATACAATCCAGAAGGAATGAGTGGAATTATCAATATTATTCTAAACAAGAATGCAAATATGGGTTTTAACGGCTCCATAGATACAGGAATAACTGCTGGTCATTATTCACGTTATAATGCATCTACAAACATGAATTACAAAACGGGTAAAGTTAACTTTTTTGGAAATTACGGCTACAATGTTGGTGACAATTATAACTATGGTTTTATAAATAGACCCGATGCAAACAGGTTGCAAGATTTTATTTTTAAAAATAATAATGAGTCCCATTTACTAAAATTAGGAGCCGATATTTATTTAAATAAGAAAAATACATTGTCTTTTTATACGACTCAAAACTGGTTTAAAGGTGGTGGAAATGGAAGGACAATTATCTCTCAGAATGGAACAATTTTAGCAAATTCGCCTGCACTTCAATTGCAAGAGAATCAAACAGAAGCTTACAATGTAAACTACAAAAGAGAGTTTGAGAAAGAAGGACATAATATAGAATTTGAAGCTACCTATTCTAATACAGAATCTCCAGAAGATGCAGAGAACAAAAACCTTTTAAGCAACCCTACCGATTCTAATTATAAAGCGTTAAACTTTACAAACGAAATTGCAAGAAAGAGAAATAACACGTTATTAAATTTAGATTATACAAACCCTATATCTAAAGAAGGAAAGCTAGAGTTAGGTTTAGAATATAGAGCAGACAATACAGCAAACGTAAATTTAACAGATCAAGAGATTGAAACTTTTGATGAGAATGGAACGAGTCAAGGTTTTTCTTTATTAGGAAATTCTGATTTTAAATATGATCGAAAAATATTCTCTGGGTATGTAAATTATGGTCATAAATTCGGGAAATTAACCATGCAATTAGGCGCTAGATTAGAGCAATTTGAAGTTGAAGGAACTTTTAATAAGAATGGACAAGCAGCACAAAATATAAGTGACGAAATTTTTAGTATATATCCATCAGCATTCTTTACGTATTCACAATCCGACAAAAATCAATATCAATTAAGTTATAGTAGAAGAGTTGATAGACCAGGAATTGGACAAATAAATCCTATTAGAGAATGGAGTACTCCTTTAATTACTTCTATAGGTAATGCCGCTTTAATGCCGCAATTCACAAATTCTTTTGAAGTAAATTATACTCGAAAAATCAAAAAGGGTTCATTTACTTTAGGTACTTTTTATAGAGCAATTAATGATAATATTTCGCGTGTAACCTATAAAGATTTAGCAGACCCAACAAATGTTAGACAAATTTTATCCTACACTAATTTTGAAGATACAAGTGCTTATGGACTTGAATTTTCTTTAAACTACAAAGTTTCAAATTGGTGGAGAATTAATTCAAGTATGGATTTCTACTCACAAAAACAATTTGGAATTGTGGATTTAACAACTTTAAATGCCCAAAGAATTGAAGTTACAAACGAAGTTTTTAATGCAAGAATAAGTAACAGTTTTAAAGTTTCTAAAAGATTAAACTTACAATTATTTGCGATGTATAGAGGTCCTCAAGAGGACATTCAGTGGAAAACAGAAAATATGTGGATGGTAAATACAGGTGCGAGTTTAAAAGTATTAGATGGAAAAGGAAGCATCAACTTTAGAGTAAATGATATTTTTCAAGGCATGAAATTTGCCTTTAACGCTACGACTCCATTTGTACAAAATGGACGATTTAACTGGGAAAGCAGAACTACTTATTTAGGTTTTAACTACAGATTCGGTAATGGGAAAAATAAGGTAAAACAAAGAAGACAACGTGATGATAATACAAAACAAGGAGGCGCCGGTTTTTAAATCTTACTCAATTAATTGTCTAAATTTAAATACTAAAAAAGCCGAAGCAAATTTGCTTCGGCTTTTTTAGTGGGTTTATTTTATGTTCATATAAAAGTGATACATCGCATTATTAAAATAGATAGAAAGGAAGATTAACCTCTTCTTCCCATTCTGTTATTTCTCATTTCAACCATTTTCTCACGAACAGTCAAAGTATAGTCCTTTTTTGTAATTTCTTTTCCTTTAGCAGGAGCTTCTATATCCGCTCTATCATCTTTATTGATTACAATTTCAGTACACAATAATGTTGTATTATCTACGCTTACCTCTAAAATTAAACCTGGTAACCCCCAATATTCAGCTGGTCCTTGGCTAACAGGAATTTGAGGCGTATACCATGCCTCTACAACAATCAATTTTTCTTCTAATTTTTCTTCACCCGCATCTTTATCAGTATTTGAACTTAAATCGCTCCAAGAAAAATTAAACCAATTTAACTCTACAGATGGCACAAAAGCCTTTGCTTTGTAGCAGGTATACTCACCTATTTTTTTTGTTTCTGTTCCCATACTCCATTCTAAACGATATAATTTATCTTTTACTAAGAACCGTTTACCATAGAACTCCTGACTTTGTACTATTTTATTTTCTTTTATATTTTTGTAATGATCTCCTCTTGAAAAATAACCTCCCCAAGAATCTGTTGCTCCAGAAATCGCATCAATTTTTTCTTCCTCTAAAAAAACAGATTCCTGACTATTAAAACTTAATACATATGTTTTTTCTAATCTATTTTTAAGACGTGCTGCAATTTGTTTTTTACGAGCTTCGCTTAATTTTGCTCCCCAATTACCCAATTCCATTTTTGATTTAGAAATATACGTTGCTTTACCACTAAAATTTTGAGCACTTGTATTAAATCCAACCATTATTAGAATGGCAAATAGAATAGTTTTAAAGATAATTGATTTCATAGATTTCTAAATATTTGAAATTTTGTCTACCAAAAATACTAAATACCTAAACAACTAGTTTCCTTTTATTAAAAATTTAACAATCTTTTATATTTATCTTAAAACTATATTTAAAAATACTTTTTGAATATTCTTAATTAGCATTGAAATATCATCTCTGTATTTATAACTCTAAAAAGGAATTAATACCATTCTTAAAATATAAATATTTGCAGTGAAATCTTCCATCTATTAAAGAATAATAAACCTTACTGAACAAAAAAAGACTTGTTTCTACAAGTCTTTTTTTTATATAAATTTGCTTCTAAACTACCAACGAATCACCACAGAACCCCAAGTAAAACCACTACCAAAAGCCGCCAAAACGACCAAATCATTGTCTTTTATTTTACCTTGTTCCCAAGCTTCTGTTAACGCAATAATTACGGATGCAGCAGTTGTATTACCATACTTCATAATATTATTATGTACCTTATCATCTGTCAATCTAAATTTCTTTTGAATGAATTGCGAAATACGCAAATTCGCTTGATGAGGAATTAACATGTCAATATCTTCTTTTTCTAAATTATTTGCAGCTAAACCTTCTACAATTGCCTCAGAAAAACGAGTAACAGCGTGTTTAAAAACAAACTGACCATTCATATAAGGGAAATAAGAAACATCCTCAGGATCATTATTCTCTAAAATTTCCGGAACCCATCTTTGTGTTGACGGCCCTTCTAATACTAATTCTTTGGCATGCTTTCCTTGAGAATGTAAGTGAGAAGATAAGATTCCTTTTCCTTTTTCATCAGATCTAGATAAAACTGCAGCTCCTGCTCCATCACCAAAGATTACGGTAACACCTCTACCTCTTGTAGATCTTTCTAAACCTCCAGAATGATTTTCTGCACCAATTACCAAAATATTTTTATACATTCCTGTTTTTATAAACTGGTCTGCTACTGACATTGCATAAATAAAACCAGAACATTGGTTACGCACGTCTAATGCACCTATTGTTGGCATATCTAGCATGTCTTGCACTTGTACGCCTCCTCCTGGAAAATACATATCAGGACTTAGAGTTGCAAACACGATAAAATCAATCTCATCTTTAGTTAAACCAGCTCTCTCAATAGCAATCCTAGAAGCTTTTGCTCCCATAACAGCTGTTGTATCTTCAGTTTTTGGGTCAATCCATCTACGTTCTTTTATCCCAGTTCTCTCTTGAATCCATTCATCTGAAGTTTCCATAAATTCCTTTAAATCATTGTTAGTAACAACATTTTTAGGAACATAATAGCCAAGACCTGTAATTTTTGAATTATACATAATATTCTTTGTGTTTTTTTATACTACTCATAAAATTGAACAATCAAAAATACTAATAAATTTATATCTTTACTATAACAATATTAACTAACTCGTAACTTTATTTACTTATGAACAGAAAAGATTTTTTATCACTCTCGACTAAAGCTGCCGTTTTCTTGGGTTTATCTACTGCTATTTCTTGTAAAGAAGAAACCTTAGAGAAAACCAATAAGCTACTTCATAAAACTGCAAAAGGAACTGCATTTAGTTTAACAGCTCCTAAAATAGAAAATGTTAGGGTCGGCATTATTGGTGCTGGAAATAGAGGACAAACACTAATTCAGATGTTTGATTGGTTAGTAAAAAATAACAACGCTACGATTGTTGCGATTGCTGATTTAAAAAAAGAGAAAACCGATAAATTAAATGCACATCTCAAAAAAACACATAACACAACTGCGGATGC
>JBNMNZ010000020.1:0-10799 GCA_051276605.1 Polaribacter sp.
TTTTGACCCGAGTTACGTTTACGCTTCCAACCAAGGAATTAGAGCTTTTGCTGGGGTTCGTTACACTCTTTTCTAATATATTGCTAAACCAATTATGAACTTTACAAAAAAACTTCTTTTTCTTTTTATTTTCTTCGGATGTTTTACAATCTGTGGGCAAATAAATAAAGAAAAAGAAGTTTTAAAAATTCTTAGTTTTGAGGAAGTTGAGAAACTACATCAGCAAAAACCAAAACCAATTGTAGCTTTTTTTTATACTGATTGGTGTAAAATTTGTTTTGGAATGAAAAAAAATACTTTTAAAAATAATAAAGTAATACATCTTTTAAATGATAAATTCTATTTTGTAGAACTAAATGCAGAACAAAGAGAAGATATTAGCTTTTTAGGAAAAATATTCGTTTATAAACCTTCAGGAAATAGAACAGGAATAAACGAATTAGCAAAAGAATTAGCTTCCATAGATGGAAAAATTAGTTACCCAACAACCACTATTTTGAATTCAAATTTAGAAATCGATTTACAAATAGGTAATTACATCAACAGTAAAGACATGCATATAATTTTAATGAAAATTTTAACACTGAATGAAAATTAATTTCTCATATCCCATAACCTAAGATTCATATTTCTAGGTTTAAAGCTATAAACTAAACCTATTGAAGGGTATAAATGAGAATACTGACTTTTAAATCTATCTTCAGAATACTTATATATTAACTGAAAATTAATACCATAACTTGGGCAAACCCAAAAAGTATTTCCAACGCCAATATTTAAAGTTGGGGTTGGTTGTGCTGCACTAACTATACTACCTCCAATAAGAACATAAGGCACTGTATTATTAAACGAGGTTCCAAAATCATAACGCAATATCCCATCAAAAGTAGTATATTTTTGTGAATCAAGAATAGCTGTAGAGAAACCAGCATCTAAAGTTAAATTCTTAAAAAGGTATTTAGAAATATTAATTCTTGGTGATTGCTTTACGAAAGAACCTCCTATAAGGCTTCCTTGAAAATCAGTGAATTTCGCAGAAGCCAAACTCATGCCAAAAGCCCACTTACTTTGTCGGTTTTGAGCAGTTAATGAACAAGATAAAAAAAGGATAAATAGTATAAAGTAATTTTTCATATTAAATTATTATTTAATGGGTATAAATGTAAAAAAAAAATAGAAACTATATACTTTTTCTTCTAAAATATTGTGAATACTACAATAGTATAAAACACCATCAGTAAACTAAAAAATAGACTACATGCATTTATTTATTTTTTAAAAATAGTTCATTAGCTGCATATTAATTGCAACTATTTTCTTTGCCAAAGTTAAAAGCTGCGTCTCTTATTAATTTAGATTTCACCAGTGTCGAACCTATAAAACATAAGCGGAAAATTTCTGAAGTAATCAAAATAACATTTTAATAACTTCTAAATCATTTTGTTATTGTCTGTTTTTTAGTAATATTGAAAACACTATGAAGATTATTAATTATAAAAATATAAAATTTTACCCCTAATATGAATAGTTGGCATTAAAATGACATTATAATTCGTTTGACCTAAAAAAAAATGAAAAAGTCTGAAAGACATAGAAGTATGCCGTTTTCAATTTAATATATTTGCATAAAACATTTTACATTGAGTACCCAGAACATTGTAAATCAATATCAAAAATCCGCGAATGTTTCGCAGATAATTAAGGCCTTTCAACAAGAAAAAAACCATTTTCGAATTACGAATTTGGTCGGGTCTTCATTGTCTTTTGTTATTTCAGAAACTTTTAAAAAAGCAGACAAACCTTATCTTCTAATCTTTAACGACAAAGAAGAAGCTGCCTATTATTTAAATGATTTAGAACAATTATTGGGTGATAAAAATGTACTATTTTACCCTGGTTCTTACCGAAGACCTTATCAAATTGAAGAAACAGACAATGCAAATGTTTTATTACGTTCTGAAGTTTTAAACAGAATAAATTCTCGAAAGAAGCCCGCAGTAATCGTAACGTATCCAACCGCTTTGTTTGAAAAGGTCGTTACTAAAAAAGAACTCGAGAAAAACACATTAAAAGTTGCTGTTGGAGAAAACCTATCACTTGATTTTGTTAACGAAGTTTTATTTGAATATAAATTTAAACGGGTCGATTTTGTTACTGAGCCTGGAGATTTTTCTGTAAGAGGAGGAATTATAGATGTGTTTTCTTTTTCTAATGATGAGCCTTATAGAATTGAATTTTTTGGTGATGAAATTGATAGCATCAGAACTTTTGATGTAGAAACACAGCTTTCTAAAGAGAAGCTAAAAAAAGTTTCTATCATACCAAATGTAGAAAACAAGACTTTACAAGAAGATCGAGAAAGTTTTCTGAAATACATAGCCAACAAAACAGTCGTTTTTACAAAGAATATTGATTTATTAGTTGGAAGTTTAGATACGTTTTTTCAAAAAGCAGAAGAAGCTTTCGATGATTTGTCCAAAGAAATTAAGCACACAAAGCCATTAGAATTATTTTGTGATGGAAATTTTATCAAAAAACAATTACAAGATTTTACTTTAGTAAATTTTGGAGGATTAAAATCTGATGAAAAATTAGAAATTGTTTTTAACGTAAAAACACAACCTTCATTTAACAAACAGTTCAGTTTATTAATTGATGATTTAAACGAACACCATAAAGCAGGTTTTACCAACTATATTTTTTGTGCAAATGAACAACAAGCGCAACGTTTCCATGATATTTTTGATGACTCAGAAAAAGAGGTTCATTATGAAACAGTAGTTTTTCCTTTATACCAAGGTTTTGTAGACATTGATCATAAATTGGTTTGCTATACAGACCATCAAATTTTTGAGCGTTATCATAAATTTCGACTAAAAAATGGGTACGCAAAAAAGCAAGCAATCACACTTCAAGAATTAAACAAACTAGAAATTGGCGATTATGTTACTCACATGGATCATGGAATTGGAAAATTTGGTGGTTTGCAAAAAATTGATGTCCAAGGGAAAAAACAAGAAGCGATTAAGTTAGTGTATGGAGAAAGAGATATTTTATATGTAAGTATTCATTCGCTTCACAAGATTTCTAAATTCAATGGAAAAGATGGGAAAGTTCCTAAAATATACAAATTAGGTTCTGGAGCTTGGAAAAAAATCAAACAAAAAACCAAAGCTAGGGTTAAACATATTGCGTTTAATTTAATTCAATTATATGCAAAAAGAAAATTACAAAAAGGATTTGCTTTTGGTCCAGACACACACATTCAACACGAATTAGAAGGCAGTTTTATGTATGAAGATACACCAGATCAATTTACAGCGACGCAAGATGTAAAAAATGATATGGAAAAAGAACAACCTATGGATCGATTAATCTGTGGTGATGTTGGTTTTGGGAAAACAGAAGTTGCTGTAAGAGCTGCCTTCAAAGCTGTTGATAATGGCAAACAAGTCGCAATTTTAGTACCAACAACTATTCTTGCTTTTCAACATTTTAAAACATTTACAGAACGCTTAAAAGATTTTCCAATCAAAATAGATTATTTAAATAGGTTTAGAACTGCGAAACAGAAAACAGCGGCAATTAATGGTGTAAACGATGGTGCTGTCGACATTATTATTGGAACGCATCAATTAACAAATCAACGATTACAATTTAAAGATTTAGGCTTATTAATTATTGATGAAGAACAAAAATTCGGAGTTGCTGTAAAAGATAAATTAAAAACACTGAAAGAAAATGTTGATACATTAACCTTAACTGCAACACCGATTCCTAGAACTTTACAATTTAGTTTGATGGCGGCAAGAGATTTATCAGTTATAAAAACACCGCCACCGAACAGACATCCAATAGAAAGTAATGTTATTCGTTTTTCTGAAGAAATAATTCGTGATGCTATTTCTTATGAAATTTCTAGAGGAGGACAAGTCTTCTTTATTCATAATAGAATTGAAAACATTAAAGAAGTTGCTGGTTTGATTCAACGATTAGTTCCATCTGCAAAAGTTGAAATTGGTCATGGACAAATGGAGGGTAAAAAACTAGAAGGTTTAATGCTCAGTTTTATGGATAATGAATTTGATGTTTTGGTTTCTACAACCATCGTAGAAAGTGGTTTGGATGTACCAAATGCAAATACTATTTTCATTAATAATGCAAACAATTTTGGCTTGTCTGATTTACATCAAATGCGAGGTAGAGTTGGGCGTTCTAACAAAAAAGCATTCTGTTATTTTATAACTCCGCCGTATCATATGATGACTGATGATGCCAGAAAACGTATAGAAGCATTGATTTTATTTTCTGATTTAGGAAGCGGAATTAATATTGCCATGAAAGATCTTGAAATTCGTGGAGCTGGAGATTTATTAGGCGGTGAACAAAGTGGGTTTATAAATGATATTGGTTTTGATACCTACCAAAAAATATTACAAGAAGCTATTGAAGAACTAAAAGAGAATGAGTTTAAAGAATTGTATCCAACAGACACATCTAAACCTAAAGAGTTTGTAAAAGAGGTAACAATAGATACTGATTTCGAGATTTTATTTCCTGATGATTATGTGAATTCAATTACAGAAAGATTGAGTTTATACAACAAATTAGGAAGTTTAAAAACAGAAACAGAATTACAAGTTTTTGAAACAGAAATTGTAGATAGGTTTGGAGAAGTACCAAGTGAGGTCTTTGATCTCTTAGATTCTGTTAGAATAAAATGGATCGCAAAAGAATTAGGTTTAGAGAAAATCATCTTAAAACAAAAAAGAATGATTGGGTATTTTGTTTCTAATCAACAAAGTGAATTTTATCAAACAGACGCTTTTTCAAAAATGCTAAAATATGTGCAACTAAATTCGAAAAGTTCTGTAATGAAAGAGAAAGAAACTAAAAATGGTTTGCGTTTATTAATTACTTTTATAAGAATTGATACTGTTAAAACAGCTTTAAATATTTTAAGTAAAATTTGATGGAAAATTCGCATAATAAAAACTTGTTTCAATTACTTTTAGCAACACTTTTTATTAGTACTTCTGGTGTTTTAGGAAAATATATTGCTCTACCTACCGAAGTAATTATATTGTGTAGAGCTAGTTTCTCAACCTTATTTATTTATCTGTTTTGTAGATTTAAAAAGGTAGATTTAAAAATAAAATCGAAAAAAGATTTTTTCTCTTTTACCATAAGTGGTTTTTTTATGGCTGCTCATTGGATCACTTATTTTATTGCCTTAAAACTTTCTAATGTCGCTTTAGGCATGCTTTCTCTATACACTTTCCCTGTAATTACCGCTTTATTAGAACCTTTATTTTCTAAGCAAAAATTAAATACTATTCATGTTTTTTTAGCAATTTTGGTGTTAATTGGGGTTTACATACTTGTCCCACACTTTTCTATAGAAAATGATCAGTTAAAAGGTGTATTATTTGGAATTGTTTCGGCTTTCTGCTACGCCCTAAGAAATCTTACTTTAAAAAAACATGTTAATAATTACAATGGAAGTGTATTAATGCTTCACCAAATGATTATTATTTCGATATTACTAACTCCTGTTTTATTTTTTAGTGATTTTTCTAATTTTGAAAGTCAACTTTCGCTTTTGATCCTAATTGCTCTATTAACAACTTCAATTGGGCATACAATGATGGTAAATTCTTTGAAACATTTTTCTGTTTCTACAGCAAGTATTATAAGCAGCGTGCAACCAATTTTCGGAATTATAATTGCTTATATTTTTGTAAGTGAAATTCCAAGTGTTAACACTTTTATTGGTGGAGGATTAATTTTATCAACGGTCATTATCGAGAGTGTAAGGAGTAGAAAATAAAAACCTTAAAACAATTCTTTATTACTAATATCTAAATAGTTACGCTTTACAAAAAGTAAAATAGTTTCTAAAATTTCACCCATATTTTGGCATTTTTTAAACTCAACATCACCCACATATTGTATTAAGTGTTTTTTTAAAAGTTCTACATTTTCTGGAAAAGAAATAGTGTCTTTCTTCATACATTTTATGAGGCGAGCCGTTCTTCTTGGAGACGCAATCATTCTTTTTGCCATATAAGAACGTTCTTCTACTTTGTATTGATTAATAGAACTGTTGTGTAGCTTTTTGCCCACCATTTCTATCATCTTAAAATTCTCTTTCATAAACTGTAAGTTATAGACTTTCAAGTTTCCTTCAAAAGATTGCTGGTCAAAATCTATCGCTCTAATTTTATAAACAATATGGTCAAAATCATGGGTTGGTGCAATTACGTAATTGTAAGAACGCATATCACCCAACAAACGAACCATACAACGTTCTTTAAACTTCACAAATTCTTTCGCTATTTGAGATTTTTCTAATTCAGTACATTTTGGCAAGAAATCTCTAATAAAATCGTCTCCCGGCACTCCTGCAATGTGTTCTTCTATTAATGTATCTTTGTACACCAGAAAATTCATGTTATGTGGAGATAAAATATGTTCTAACTCCAATCCATAAATACGAGATGCGTCGGCTTTTTTTACATAAAAATATGTAAAATTATCATTTAGAATATTTCTAATTTTAATTCTAAAGGGTTTCGAATTACCAAACGTACAAAAATCTATGGCATCTACACTTAAATAAGGAATGGTGTCATCATTACCATCGGAATGCAACATTGTATATATCTTTTTTAAGCTCCTGTCGATTTCTTCTCTTTCAAATTCTGAATAATATGTTCTAACCCAAAGTGTGTCTTCATCATTTTTATCATAAACAACTATAGAACCTTGAAAGCGCAGTAAATCTTCATAAAAAATATGGCTTTTTATGTTTCTATTGTACTTTTTTAAATATCCATCTAACATTTCACTTACTGGAAATGTAGGTTTCTTTTTGGACATTAATTTTTTTCCTACTGCCATCTTTTCTGATGATTTTCTTCAAAAATAAGCATTATTAAATAAGTTCGAACATCTTTCCTGGTAAAGGTTTTGTAATCCCTTTTAATTCCATTTGTAATAAAATTGATGACAATTGATAAATAGGGATATTACACTCTAAAGAAATTACATCTAATAATTGTTGCCCTTTTTCGTGTAATAAATCATAAATTTTTTGTTCGTTTTCATTCAACTCTAAAAATAATTGTTTCTGAATCGTTTTTGGTTTTTCGTTCAAATCCCAATTCAACATTTTTACAATGTCTTTTGATGAGGTTAACACATTTGCTTGGTTATTTTTAATTAAATTATTACAGCCTTTGCTGTAAATATCTGTCGTTCTACCGGGAACTGCAAACACATCTTTGTCATAAGAATTGGCAATATCTGCAGTTACTAAAGAGCCTCCTTTTACAGCAGACTCAATAATAATTGTGGCTTTAGAAATACCTGCAACAATTCTATTTCGTTTTAAAAAATTTTCTCTTAACGGGTCTTCTTCACTCCAGAATTCTGTTAAAAACCCTCCATTTTCATTCAATTGGTTGATGTATTTTTTATGAACTTTCGGGTAAATTTGCTCAAAACCATGTGCTAAAACAGCAATTGTTTGTAAGTTATTTTTCACAGCTGCTTTGTGTGCGCAAATATCGACACCGTAAGCAAAACCACTTACGATTACAGGGTTGTATTCTGCTAAATCCTCTATTAATTTATTACAAAAATCTCTTCCGTAAGAACTCATATTTCTTGTACCAACAATAGAAATAATTTTATCGTTCTTCAAGTTTATATTTCCATCTTTGAATAATAAAATTGGACTATCAATACAATTCTGAAGATTATGCGGATAATCGTCTTCTAAAAAATAAGAATATTGAATATTCTTTTTTTTGATGTAGGCAAGCTCTTGTTCTGCCAGAAGTATATTTTTGGTATCAAACAAATGTTTGATTGCATGATTTCCTATACCGTTGATCTTTTGCAAAGTAGCTGATTTTTCTTTAAAAATCTGGGCAACATCACCAACAGTAACAATCAATTTTTTGGCTAAAATATCACCAATAGCTTTACTTTTTTGCAAGCGCAAAACAGCTAATAATTTTTCTTCTTCCAATAGATAACAATTTGAGTACCAATATAAAAAATAATTGTTGATAAAATTTACATCAACACGCATTTCAAAACATCAAATTTTTTATATTTGTTAATATGAATCTAGCCAACTACATTAACGATTTACTTTACAGATATAATTGTGTGATTATTCCTGATTTTGGTGGTTTTGTTACCAACAAAATCAGCGCAAAAATGAATAAAACTTCTAATACGTTTTATCCGCCATCGAAACAAATTACGTTTAATAGTCATTTAAAAGTGAATGATGGTTTATTGGCGAATTACATCGCTTCATCCGAAAACATTTCTTTTGAAAAAGCTTCTAATATGATAGCTATATCTGTTATTAAATGGAAAAACGAAATTAAAACGAAACCGATACAAATAGCTGCAGTTGGTGTTTTAACATTAAATGAAAGTGGTCAAATAATTTTTGAACCAAATAAAAAAATTAATTACTTAACAGCATCTTTTGGATTAACGCCTATAGAATCTGAATCAATAACAAGAAATAAAGCACACGTAATACCTTTAATTCCTATCGTTGAAATGGAAGAACGCAAAGGAATTCCTGCTTTTATAAAATATGCAGCTACTGCTGCTGTATTGTTAACGCTTAGTTTTGTTGGTAACAATGCATATCAACAAAATAAACAGCAAACAATTTTAGCGAGTCAAGAAAAAGCAATTGAGAAAAGAATACAATCAGCTACGTTTGTAATTGCAAATCCTTTGCCAACTTTAGAATTAAATGTTGCTAAAAAACTGGTGATTAAAAAAAAGTATCACGTTGTTGCTGGCGCTTTTCAGTTTCCAGAAAATGCGAAGAGAAAAGTAAATCAGCTAAAAGAACAAGGCTATAATGCTCGTATCCTTGGTGTAAATAAGTGGGGTTTAATAGAAGTCGCTTTTAATAGTTTTGCAGATAGAAATGACGCTATTAATAACTTATACAAAATACAAGATACAGTTTCTGGAGATGCTTGGTTACTTATAAAAAAGTAACATTTATTTATAGGCTATTCTTACCTTTGCATAAATTTTTAAAATGGAAGCAAAGACATCAAAAGAATCTTTAACAATACTTACAGATCTAGTTTTACCAGGAGAAACTAATTATTTAGATAACCTTTTTGGAGGAGAATTATTAGCAAGAATGGATAGAGCCTGTAGTATTGCTGCTAGACGTCATTCAAGAAGAATTGTCGTGACTGCTTCTGTTAATCATGTTGCTTTTAATAAATCTGTACCTGTTGGAAGTGTGGTGACCGTAGAAGCTAAAGTTTCTAGAGCTTTTAAATCATCCATGGAAATTTATGTTGATGTTTGGATCGAAGACAGACAATCTGGTCAAAGAACAAAAGTAAATGAAGGTATTTATACTTTTGTCGCTGTCGATGAAACAGGCAAACCTGTTCAAATACCTCAAATTATTCCAGAAACGCCTTTAGAAAATGAACGTTTTGAGGGAGCTTTAAGACGTAAACAACTGAGCTTAGTTTTAGCAGGGAAAATGAAACCTAATGATGCAACAGCATTAAAAGCACTTTTTAATTAAACTGCTCTGGAATTTTTAAATCACTATAAACTTATTGAGTCTATTATTATTTTTACTTTAGCTTTCTTTATTCATTTATTAATTACAAAATCACTTCGAAAGATTCAATTAAAATTTGATTTTCAAGAAGCTAAAATTATAGTAACCAATAAAATAATTAGCATTTTAATCCATACTACTGTAATTATTGTAATTGCATTTATTTTGGATGTCAATGAAAAACAATTATTGATTTATATTTCCTACTTATTAACCATTTTAGGAATTACTTCTTTTGTACAGTGGTCTTTATTATCAAACATAACTGCAGGTATTATTATGTATAGAAATTATCATGTTAAAATTGGAGATGGTGTTACAATATTAGAGAATAATAATAATAATAATATAACTGGGAAATTAAAGATATTGGGGCATTCTTTATCACTTTAAAAACAACTGAAAGAGAATTAATTACGATTCCTAATTCGGTTATGCTTCAAAAAAATATAAAATATTCTCCGCAACCATAATAATAAGTATACATAAAATATAGATTGTATATTAGCGATTACGCGAAATAAGCCTAATTACATGATACAATCTTACAAGAAAAAACCTGCTTTGGCAGAAAATTACGATTCCATAATCATAGGTTCTGGAATGGGAAGTTTAACTACTGCAGCTATTCTTGCTAAAGAAGGGCAAAAAGTTTTGGTTTTAGAACGCCATTATATTGCTGGCGGATTTACACATATTTTTAAACGTAAAGGTTTTGAGTGGGATGTTGGAATTCATTATATAGGTGAAGTTCAAAGAGAAACTTCTGTCATAAAAAAATTATTTGATTACATTTCTGATGGTCAACTTAAATGGGCTGATATGGGTGATGTGTATGATAAAATTATAATTGGAGATAAAGAATATGATTTTGTAAAGGGTGTACAAAACTTTAAAGACAAAATGTTTGGTTATTTTCCTGATGAAAAACAAGCAATAGAAGCCTATGTAAGTTTAGTTTTCAAAGCAATAAAAACAAGTCAGAAGTTTTATATGGATAAAGCTTTACCTCCAATCATGAGTTTACTTTTTGGCGGAAAAATGCGCAAACCTTTTTATGATTTTTCTGATAAAACAACCTATGAAGTTTTAAGTGCTATCACTAAAAATGAAGAACTCATAAAAGTACTCTCTGGTCAATATGGCGATTATGGTTTACCTC